>NZ_JARESX010000023.1:0-105176 GCF_046026435.1 Paraburkholderia sp. RL17-381-BIF-C
TATGCGTGAATTCTTCGGCCCGGTCATCGCACCACGACTCGCCGGCGAGGCTCGCAGTAACGTGAGGCGGAGTTGGACATTGGCACAGGACGATATCCCCGTCGAGTGCGGCCTCGCGCGTCGTGTGATAGTGAAGCCGATGCGGGCCGCCCGCCTTCGCGAGCGTCCCCGTGCTTCTGCACCTTTCGCAATACGCCTCGTTGCCAAGCAGCGCGGCCTTATGCCCGTGAAATCGGAAGCCGCTAACTTGCTCATAGTCCAGAATGCGGCCGCCGCTGCTCAACGTGTCGCCGACCACTGCAATGCGTCGTCTCATAGTTTGTCTACGCTTGGCGGAGTTAAATCGCGTTGGCGGGCCAATCTTTGAACAGATGCAATACCTCTTTGTTACCCTTGCTTTCCATATGCCGTCTCCCGCTTACAATTGACAAGACCATCAAGACTCGCGGCAATGGAGCGCAGTCCCTATAAGACTGGTCCGAAAAAGGAAATGGGCATGCGCGACGCATATCTCAATCTATTTTTTGCGCCTCGCTTCCAGGACACCACGGGACAGGCTGCCACGACGTTTCATTCAACTCCCCGCCGTAGCCACTGACAGACATTTCGTCTTTTCCTGCGCCTCCGGTAAATCGTCTCTCAATTGAACCGGAGCGGTCTGATGCACCTGATGGCTTTAGACGATCAATTTTGGATCGCGGGCAATTCCACGAGAACGGTATCCCGCTGCATCCTTTCTAGCGTTTCTATGCGAAGCATCGGTCCAAGCGGCTTTGCACCGCCGGCTCATATGCGGATCCCCCGCACAGTCACGGTAATAGTGCATCTGGAATCATCAGAGTCCTCGCACCTTCACCCTCAATGACAAGGCAGTCATTCTTTCGACGGCGCCGCGCGCGCCGTAGCGACCGTTCACTGGACCCCGTGCTCCGTTGATCGTTTAAGCATGACCGAAAAAGTCAGCCGGCTCGTTTCAATGCCCATGGTGTTCAACATCTTCGGTCTATGAAACGCCGCAAGTTTCGTGCGTTGCTCCAGCGTTCCAATGTCGAGCAACGCCAGCAATTCGGCGACCACCGCGTACAGGATGCCGACGTTACCATCCTCGATCTTCACCGCGATACCCAGTGCGCCGCGTGCGCCCACCCTCTCCGTCTGCGCCGATGCCCGCACACCTATCGCGTAGCTGCCGTCCGCGCCAACCTTGCCGACCATCGCGCCATCGAAGGCTTGCATCAACTGCGTGCAGAAGCGGCCCTCGCCCGCGACCAACTCGGGATAGGTCGTCATCGCGCGGTAGATTCGGGCAAGCGCTTTCGTGCGCGGTGTGGCAGCCGCCTCCTTCGATACCTCGTCCTGCGCGGCAGCGAGCTTCGCGAACAAACGTGCCAGGCGATCGAGCGGAAAGGCCGGTGTCGGGAGATTGCAGCCGTCTGTGGCCCATTGCACTGCATCGTCGGGTAAATCGCATACGTCCGCGACCGTGTGTTTGACACGCACCTGCAACGGATGCTCGGGTCGCTCGTAACCCGCTATCGCCGCGCCGATCGACTGCGCACCCGCCAGCATGCCCGCATGTTTGCCGGAGCAGTTGCTGCATACACCGCCCGGTTTGAAGTCGCGCTTGAGCCAATCGACGTACACCGCGTCGGATAGCGGTGCGTGGCCGCCGCAACGCAAGTCCGCTTCGCTCGCATGCGCCTTGGCCAGCATGTGTCGCGCGCGTTCGATGTGGCGCGGCTCGCTGCTGTGCGAGGCGCACATCAACGCGAGATCGGCTTCGTCGAAACCGAACCGTTCCAACGCGCCGGTTTCCAGCACCGCCAGCGCTTGCGCCGGCTTGGCCGCCGAACGCGCCAGCGTCACGCGCGACGGATCGCCGAATGACGCCAGCAAGCGCCCATCCGCGTCGACCACCGCGACGTGAGCCAGATGCGTGTTCTCAATCGAATCGCCGCGATAGACAGTCGCCGCAATCGGCCCGGTAGTGCGCAAGCTCATGCTCATTCTCCTCGTGATCGGTTTAATCGTTGCGGCAGCATCGAATCGTGGATGACGCGGGCGATTCTACGTTCGCCTCGCTTTCGGACCAACACAGCGTGGCAAGTCCCCGCTATTCAGCACGCGCGCAATGTTTCTCATGCAGTATCAAGCGCATCGTGAAGATGCTCGACGAGATAGTCGATCAATGCCCTCACCTTCGGCGGCAAAAATCGGTTCGGCGGATACAGCAGCCACACCGAGCCCACATACGCGCGCGCTTCGAGTTTCCATTCCGGTAAGACCTGTATGAGTTCGCCGCTCGACAGCGACTCCGGGACGGCAAACTCCGGTACGCATGCAATGCCGAAATCCTGCAGCGCAGCTTCAACCCGCGCGCCGGCATGATTGGCGATGTAGCGCCCCTTCACGTCGACGCTCTGCGTCTCCGTGCCGCGGCGAAGGCGCCAGCGGTTGTCGTCGGCAGTCTCGCCGAGGTAGATGCACGCGTGTTTCAGCAGGTCGCGTGGCTGCGCCGGCGTACCGCGTTCGCTCAAATACGCGGGCGACGCCACCAGCAGCCAGCGCACCGCGCCCAGTCGGCGCCCCGCGAGACCCTGCGGCGGATGTTCGGTCAGACGGATCACCAGATCGACATCGTCGGCTAGCGGGTCGATGTCCTGATCGGCGAAAAGGAGTTGCAGGTCCACCTCGTCGTAAGCGCGCAGAAAGCCTGGAACGAGCGGGTGGATCACGGACTTTGCGAACTGGGTCGGCGCGCTCAAGCTGACCCTGCCTTGCGGTTTGCCGGCCAGTTGCCCTGCCGCGTCGACCGCACCGGACGCGGCGCTCACCATGTCGCGGCAGAAGCGCGCCACCTGAGCGCCCGATTCGGTGACCCGCACCGTGCGCGTGGAGCGCTCGAGCAAGCGGGTCGCCAGCGCGTCTTCGAGCCGCTTGATTTGACGGCTGACTGTGGACGGCGTGCTGCCGAGTTGCCGCGCCGCCACCGAGAAATTGCCGGCATCGACGACACGCGCGAACACCGCCATATCCGGCAGCAAGGCGAAAAGCTCCGTTGGGGTCATCGTCGGGATCCGTGAGTGGGAGCGGTCTATTAATGCATTCGCGACATAAACGCTGTGCGCGATGACCCGATTATCACGCGTGACGCAAAGTTCGACAATACGGGCTCTTTAGCTCGAGGTTCGCCATGTCGAAACAGGAACGCCTGCTCATGCTGTCCGATCTGATGCTGCTCGCTGTCGCCGTGGTGTGGGGCACCAGTTACGGCGTGGTCAAGAGTGCGCTGGAGTTTTATCCGGTGCTGGGTTTGCTGGCGCTGCGCTTCGGCATCACCTTCGTGATCCTGGCGCCGGCCCTGCGCCACCTGCGCGCTGCGGACGCCCGCACGCTGCGCGGCGTGTTCATTGCCGGCGCGCTGCTGCTGGGCATCTTCCTGTGCGAAACCTTCGGGATCCTGATGACGCGCGCAGCCAACGCCGCCTTTTTGATCAGCCTATGTGTGGTGCTGACGCCGATAGTCGAATGGTTGCTGCTCAAGCGCCGGCCGAGCCGCGTCGAATGGCTGGCGGTGGCGCTCTCCCTGCTCGGCGCATGGCTGCTCGCCGGCGACGGCGCACTCAGTTTCAATCCGGGCGATGCGCTGATTCTGTTCGCCGCCCTGCTGCGCGCATTGACGGTGTGCGTGACCAAACGCGCGATGCGCGATTCGGCCCTGCCGCCTTTGTCGGTGACCGCGGTTCAGTCGGGTGTGGTGGCGTTCGGCAGCGCCGCGGCCGCCTGGCTATTCGCGCCGAAACAGTGGCAGCCGATGCCCGCGATTGCGGGGCACGCTGCTTTCTGGGGCTATGTGGGGTATCTGGTGCTCGCGTGCACGCTGTTCGCGTTCTTCGCGCAGAACTTCGCGATCAAGCGCAGCAGCCCCACACGCGTTTCGCTGTTGATGGGAAGCGAACCGGCGTTCGGGGCGCTGTTTGCGTGCCTGTGGTTGGGTGAACGAGTCTCGGTGACCGCCTGGGTTGGCGGCGCCTTGATCGTCGCGGCATCGATTCTGGCGACGGTGCGATGGACCGCACTGCGCGTGAGCGCCGCGCGGGCCTGAAACAACGGCCCGCGCCAAAACCCACGTGTGCCGATCAGCGCGATGCGACGCTGCCGCGCTCGCTCACCACTTCGCCTCGCTGAAACACATACTCGAGGCGTTCGCCCTGCCCGGTCAGCACGCCGATGTCCTTGAGCGGATCGCCGTCGACCACGAGGATGTCGGCAATCGCGCCCGCCTTGATGACGCCCAGCTTGCCGCTCGGATCGACGATCTCCGCAGCGATCGTCGTGGCAGAACGCAACGCTTCCAGATTGCCGAGCACGTCGGCGCGAATGCGCAACTCGTCGCTCTGAAACGTGTGCATTTCGCCGAGCAGGTCCGAACCGAAGCCCATCGGCACGCCGGCATTCGCATAGATCTGCAGCGAATCGCGCCCCGCTTGCCGCACGGTTTCGATCTTGGCGATCGAGTCGGCCGGCAAGCCATAATCGGCGCCGTGTCTGGCCAGTGCATCATACGTAACCAGCGTCGGCACCACGAACGCGCCGTGTTCGCGCATCAGCTTCGCGGCGGCTTCGTCGACGAGGTTGCCGTGCTCGATGGTGCGCACGCCGCAGCGAATCGCACGCGAGATCGCGCGGCCCGTGTACGCGTGCGCCATCACGTAGGTATTGGCCGCCTCGGCCTCGGCGACGATCGCGCGAATTTCATCCTCGGAGTACTGCGTGTTGCCGATCGGATCGGTCGGCGAAGCGACGCCGCCCGAGGCCATGATCTTGATCTGCGTGGCGCCCTTCTGAATCTCTTCACGCGCGGCAAGCCGCACCGCATCCACGCCGTCGACCACGCGCGCAATCGCGCCCGCCCGAAAACAGCACGAGCAGGGTTCGAGCATGTCGCCACGCGGACGGAAATCGCCGTGTCCGCCCGTCTGCGAGAGCGCCTTGCCCGACGGGAAAATACGCGGCCCCGGCACCAGCCCGCTTTCCAGCGCCTGCGTCAAACCCCAGTCCGCGCCGCCCGCATCGCGCACGCTCGTAAAGCCGCGGCCGAGCATGGCCTTCAGAATCGGCAGCGCGCGAATCGCGGTGAGGATATTCGGCTGCGCCGCGTTCGTGCCGAGGTTCGCGCGCGAAGCCAATACGTGCACGTGACAATCGATCAGACCGGGCATCACCGTTTTGCCGCGGGCATCGATCACGCGCGCGTTGGGCAGATCGACGGGACGATCGGTGACTTCGACGATATGGCCGTTTTCGATCACGACATGCTGATGCTCGATCAACACGCCCTGGACCAGATCGAGTAGGTTGCCGCCGCTGATTACCGTAATGCTCATTGATATCTTCCTGACTTGATGAGGAAATGCGTCCGGCCAACCTCGGCCGGACCCGCCGCTTCAGGTGCCGGCCCGGCGCGGATCGCGCACGAAGAACGTACCCACCAGGCTGATGGTCGCGGCGATCATCACGTAGATCGCGGGCGCCATATTGCTGCCGGTCGAAGCAATCAACCACGTGATGAAGAACGGCGCGAAGCCGCCGAAAATCGTCACGGCGAAGTTATAGGCGACGGAGAGGCCCGTCGACAGCACCTTGGTCGGAAACAGCTCGGAGAATGCAGCGAGGATCGGGCCGGTGTAGGTCGCGATCAGCACGCCGAACACGCCCTGGAACACCATCAGCGAAGCGAGGCCCGGTGCCCGGTTGATATAGGCGAACATCGGCCAGGCGAGCAGCAGGATCGAGACAGCGGCGCCCGAGAGAAAACGGCGGCGGCCGAAGCGGTCAGCAAGTTTGCCGACTACCGGCGAGAAGCACATGATCATCAGGCCGCCGAGCATGCCGGCAAGAAAACCGGTGGATTGCGGCAAGTGCAGTGTACGCACCGAATAGGTCGGCATATAGAACAGCAGCACATAGGTGCAAACGGTCCACAGAATCACCATCGAAAAGCTGGCGAACGTCTCGCGCGGAAAGGTACGGAACACTTCGGCAAGCGGCGAATCGTTTTTGGCTTCTTCGGCCACCGCGCTGAACGCGGGGGTTTCGTCCATGCGGCTGCGAATGAAATAGCCGACCGGCCCGATCAGAATGCCGATCAGAAACGGCATTCTCCAGCCCCACGAATGCAGCGAGTCCGCACTCAGACTCGCCGTCACGAACGTGCCGACCGCGGCACCCAGCAACACGGCAAAGCCGATGCTCGCCTGGATCCAGCTCGAATAGAACGCGCGCTTGTCCTGCGGCGCGTATTCCGTGAGGAACGCGGTCGCGCTGCCCATCTCGCCGCCCGCTGAAAAGCCTTGCAACAAGCGCGCGACCACGATCAGCACCGGCGCCCACAAGCCGATCTGGTCATAGGTCGGCGCGAGGCCGATGAGCGCGGTGCCGCCCGCCATCAACAGAATGGTCAGCGAGAGCGCCGCCTTTCGTCCGACTTTATCCGAGTACACGCCGAGCACGATGCCGCCCACCGGACGCATGAAAAAACCCACGCCGAAGGTCGCCACGGCGAGCAGCAGCGAGGTCAGCTCATTGCCGGTCGGGAAGAACAGCTTCGCGATGATGACCGCGAAAAAGCTATAGACGGTGAAGTCGAACCACTCGAGCCCATTGCCGAGCACCGTGGCGATAATGGCGCGGCGCCGTTGCCGCGCGAGCGTATCCACGGAGAGTGGAAGGTTGGATGAAAGCGTTCCTTGCATGGTCCCTTTCCTCATCTGGCTGCCTGTCGGCGATAGTCGCATCGCACCACGCCATGATCGAATGGCGCTTTCGCTTGCATAACCCCGATGCTAGAGAGACCTGATTTGTTTTCGAAACGAAAGATTCGCATGCATGCATGCGTGTAGCGCATGCATGCCTGTTTCAGCCCGGCGCCCTGCCCGTCTGTGCTTCGGCCTGTTCGAACACCCAGCGCGTGAAGAGGCGCGCCGCCTGGTTCTGCGAGCGGTCGTTCGGCGACACGACGTAATAGCCGCCACCGTGACTCGCCGACGCCTGCGTGGCGCGCACCAGCAGTCCTTCGCTCAGGCATGCGTCGATCATGTGCCGCCAGCCGAGTACCACGCCCTCGCCGAGAATCGCCATCTGCACGAGCTGCGGATAATGATTGACGACCACCGCCTGCGGCGAAGCCGGCATCTGCACATCATTGAGACGGAACCATTCGGACCACGACATCCATTGCCGCTGGCCGTCTTCCTGCATCAACAAGGTTTCGTGCACGAGATCGGCGGGTTGCAGCACCCGGCCGGCGAGATATCCCGGCGAACATACCGGGTACACGTCTTCGTCGAACAGGCGGCGCGCGGCGAAATGCGGCTCGGCGCGCTGGCGGATGTAGTACAGGCCCACATCGAATTCCGCGGGCGATAGCGACGCGAGCCCGTCGCGCACGATCATTCTGATCTTGACGTTCGGGTGTGCCGCGCGAAACGCGCCGAGCCGCGGCGTGAGCCACAGCACCGCGACGCCGGACGAACACGCAATCGTCAACTCCAGATCGCCGTAGCGCTTCATCACATCCAGCGTGGCCTCGGAGCAATTGGCAAGCAGCCACTGCACGTGCTTCGCGTAACCTTCACCGGCGATCGTCAGACGTAGCGCGCGGTGCTCACGCACGAAGAGCGAGCGGCCGAGGAAGTCTTCAAGTTGCGCGATCTGGCGGCTGATCGCGCTCTGCGTCAGATGCAGTTCCGCGGCCGCTTTAGTGAAACTGGCATGCCGTACGGCCGATTCGAATGCGACCAGGCATTGGAGCGGAGGCAATGGCGCAATGCGCATGATGAGAAGAGCCGAGTGACGATGTCATCATCATAGCGGGTGAAGCCCCGTGCCGAATCATGCGCACGCAGGCGTCGCGCGAGCCGCAGCATATCCTTGCGCCGCCTGCGGCGATCAGTGGCTCGGCGCCAGTTCCTGTTCACGCTCCAGCGAGCGCGTGCGCCTGAGTTCCGGGAAAAAGCGCATCCACAGCAGAGCAACCGCTATAGTCGCCACACCGCCAACCAGCACAGCCGGCTGCGCGCCCCACCACCCCGCCGTCACACCGGATTCGAATTCGCCCAATTGATTCGACGTCCCGATGAAAAGCGAATTGACCGCGCTGACGCGCCCCAGCATTTCGTCCGGCGTGCGCAGCTGTACGAGCGACAGGCGCACTACCACGCTGATGGTGTCCGACGCGCCCAGCACCATGAGCGCGGCGAGTGACACAAAGAACTGATGCGACAGACCGAACACGACCGTGGCCGCGCCAAACGCAATCACGCCGCCGAACATCGCCGCGCCGGGGCGGTTGCGCAGCGGGAAATGCGCGAGCCAGATGGTGCCCGCGAGCGCGCCGATGGCCGTACCCGAGCGCAACAGCCCGAGGCCAAGCGGCCCCGTGTGCAGGATATCGCGCGCGAAGACCGGCAGCAGAGCGGTCGCGCCGCCGAACAGCACGGCAAACAGATCGAGCGACAGCGCGCCGAGAATGACCGGCTCCTTGCGAATGAAGGCAATGCCCGAAAAAACCGAGTCGAGCGTGACGGGCGCGCGGTTCGCCGGCCTGGCCCGCAGCGGAATGCCCCACACGGCCGTGGCGGCGGCGGCGAACGACAGCGTGCAGGCGAGATAGGCCGCGCCGGGGCCAATGCCGTAAAGCAGACCGCCCAGCGCCGGACCCGCGATCTGCGCGGTCTGATTCGCGGACGTGGCCCAGGCCGTCGCTTTGGGCAACTGTCCGCGCGGCACGACGCCCGGCAACAGCGAAGCCACCGCGGGCGACTCGAAGGCGCGCGCCGCGCCGACGCATGCGGCCAGCACATAGATGACCGGCGCGCTAATCCAGCCGCCGAACGTGCCGACGGCGAACAGCAATGCTGCGACGCTTTCGAGGCTCTGGCAGATGGCCGCGATCCGCCGGCGGTCGTAACGGTCGGCGACATGGCCGACGACGAGCGTCAGCACGAACATCGGCAGAAATTGCGCGAGGCCGACGAGGCCCAGTGCGAAGGCGCTATGGGTGAGCGCGTAGATGTGCCAGCCCATCGCCACGGCGAGCATCTGGAAGGACAGCGACGAGAGGATGCGGGTGCACCAGAAACGTTGAAATGCAGGCTGTTTCGGCAAACTAACGGATGAGGAACCGGATGGGTCGGCGGGCTCTGGCGGCATGAGTATCTTGGTCTTGATTGGGCTGGCTTGGGCGGCAGCCAGTTTAGAGCAAGATGATCGGTTTTGCTGTACGGCCCCGCGCGGCAAGTCTTACCGTGGTGACGTGACGTGGCCGATCGAGGAGAATCGGCAGCACGGGCAACGCGTCGCGGCGCGACGGCACTCCGTCTTCAGGCAAGCACGGTCGGGCGCGCCCGGGTAAACCGGGATTCCACGAACAGATAAGAGAGACCTCCGAGCGCCGCGGTCATCAGGACGCCGGTCAGTGCCGCGACCAGATAGGCGAGCCTGACATCTGTGAAGTTGTTTTGCGCGGCCAGCACGATGGCCGGATAAAAGGGCAAATGCCAGATGTACAGGCTATAGCTTGCGCGCCCCATGGCCGCGAGGGGCTTGAATTCCAGCGCACGCACGATCGCTGAGCGCTGGGAGGAATGGATGACCCGGTACATCATCAACGCGAGCGAGACCGCCAGAAGGGTATAGCCAAAAGTCTGAAGCCACGCCAGCGTCTTGAATGGGACGTCTGCAAGCGCCAGGGCAATCCAGATCGATATGAAGATCACCGCGCCTAACACAGCTGCCGCTGCTGACTGCCTGCGGCCAATGCGGGCCGGCACGAGTGCCAGCAGGCAACCTGCCGCGATCGAGTCGATCCGGCAAAGCGTGAATGTATAGATGCCGTTGTCGGATATCCCGGCGAAATGGCATATCACTCTGAAAGCTATCGCGATCAGCAACAGCGCCACCGCCGGGCGAAAGTACGAGCGACAACGGGCGACGAGAATGGGGAAGACAAGGTAGAAGTGCCACTCCACCGCCAGTGTCCAGAAATGCGCCATGGAGAAATGCTGATCGGCAAGCGCGACCCGGTCACCCAGCAGCGACTGCAGACTGGCTGTGAATGTCCATAGCAGATACTCGTTTTTCAATACCTTGCTATGCGGATCGAGCAGTAGCGCGACAAGCGTGAATATCAGCAGGCTTGCGACGTAGGCCGGCAGCAACCTGATTGCACGGCGCCGAATGAATGTCGAGTATGACGCGACCGAGTCGACCGGCCTCTTCAATAACGTGGTGGTGATCAGAAAGCCAGAGATCACGAAAAACACGTCGACGCCGATCCAGCCCGTCGACGCAACACGCACGATGGCGGGCCACGCACCGTCCAGCCCCGCGAGGCGGCTGGAAAAATAGCTCGTGTAATGAAACAGCACGACCAGCAGCATTGAAATGGCCCGAAGTCCATCGAGGCCGGCTACGTAGCGCAAAGAACTTGCGTCTCGAATGCTGTGTGTTTCCATCCACGCATTCTACAGATTACAGAAACGCGCGGGATTGTAATATTCAGAAACGATCGTACGATTGTGCGTTGCGCAATATCGCTCAGGTCATCGAGCCCGAATCAACGTTTCTCTCATCGCTCCCCAGCGGCCAGACTTCCCTCTGCCCACCGGACCCGAAGTTCTGCACGAACTGCTCGAAACCCTGGATCGGAAGCGGCTCGCAAAAAAAGAAACCTTGATAGGCATGGCATCCTGCTACGGCAAGAAAGTCTCTTTGCGCTTCCGTCTCGACGCCCTCGGCGATCACGCCAAGATCGAAGCTGCGCGCTAGCGCCACAATGGTTCGCGCAATGTCGGCGTCATTAGGGTCTTCCAGAATATCGCGCACGAAAGAGCGGTCAATTTTCAACTGGTCCAGTGGCAATCGTTTCAGGTAAGACAACGACGAGTATCCAATCCCGAAGTCATCCAGCGAGAAAGTCACGCCGCGGGCCCGCAGGGCGTCCATTTTTTCGATGATGTCCTCGACGTTTTCAACGAGAACACTTTCGGTCAGTTCCAGCTTCAACCTGTCCGCCCTCGCCCCTTTGCGATTGATGACTGCCAGCACGCTTTCCACGAAGTCCGGTTCACGAAACTGCCGGGCGCTGACGTTCACTGCGATCGACAGATGCGCCATGGACGGCTGCGTTGCCCACAGCGCGAGTTGCGCACAGGCAGACTCCAATACGGTTCGCCCAATCTCCAGGATGAGGCCCGTCTCCTCCGCCAGCGGAATGAACTCGCCCGGCGCTATCAGGCCGCACGCAGGATGCTCCCAACGCACGAGCGCCTCGGCACCCGCTATATAGCCGCCGTCCACGACTTGCGCCTGATAGTGGAGAACGAAACGGTTCTCCTCGATCGCGTCGCGCAGCCCTACCTCGAGCTCGGCCCGCTTCAGCACGGTGGTCTGCATTGCGGGATCGAAGAAGCACATGGCGTTGCGGCCACGCTCCTTGGATTTATACATGGCCAGATCGGCCTGTTTGAACAATTCGTCGGTGGAGGTCTGCTCGCCGTTGAAGACGGTGACGCCGATGCTCGCGGTACTGCGGAACTGAACGCCATTGAGCTGATACGTTCTGCCCAGCACGGCGAGAATCTTTTCGCCTACCGCTTCGGTTTCCGCAGTGGCGGCCGCCTTGTCCAGACTCAGATTGCCGAGCACCACAACGAACTCGTCACCGCCCACCCGCGCGACGGTGTCTCCCTTGTTGACGCTGCTGGACAGCCGATACGCAACATGCCGCAGGAGCAGATCGCCTTTGTCATGTCCGAGCGTATCGTTCAACGTCTTGAAGTGATCGAGATCGATGAACATCAGCGCGCCGCACACGTTGTTCTCGCGGCTCGCCAACATCGACTCTCTCAGGCGGTCCAGGAGCAGCGCGCGATTGGGCAGGCGGGTCAGCGTGTCGTAGAAGGCCAGCTCCCGGATCTTCTCCTCGGACTTCTTGCGCTCGGTGATATCGCGCCCGCTCGTGCGAAAACCGACGAAGTCTCCTCTCGCATTGCTGATCGGAACCCATGACACTGAAAGCCAGAGTAGCGAGCCATCCTTGCGCACGCAACGAAACTCGAGATCGTCGCCGCGAAAGCCCTGAAGCCCTTTCTGAAACTCCGGCGCAACGCGCGCTATGTCGTCCGGATGGATCAGCGTGCGCGCGAAGTTAGGCATGGCCATGCATTCGTCGACTGTGTAGCCTGTGTAATGATCGACGGACGGATTGATCCAGCGCGGTTTCCCGTCCGGTCCCCACCAGATCTCCAGGTTCACCGTGCAGTCGGCAATCGCACGAAACTTTTCTTCGCTTTCGCGCAGCTCCCGCGTCATGGCCGAAGCCAGCCGGATAGCGCGCTCCCGCCCTGTCACCATGAGCCACGTCAGAAGGGCCAGCAACAGGCTCAAGCCAATGCCGGCGCCCGCAATCAGCATCTCGGCGTTGCTCCCTAGCCGGGAGCGAAATTCGTCGGAGGCGTTCATCGACAGTGTCCAGTCGCGCCCGTCCACGACCAGGTATTCGTTGGCCGAAATCAGCGCCGGCGCATGCCGGCTGCTCGCTGCCGAGGTGCGATACAGAAGCGCTGCGTCCGATGGCGCTACGCCGTCGTAGACGGCCAGCGAGACGCCGGCCGGCTGTTCGCCATAGAGGCTCGCCATCACATCGTGCATATGGAACGATGCATAGACCCAACCCGTAATGTGGGCCCGGCGCTGCGCGGCGTTCTCCTGCGTTTCGCCGGCGGCGTAGATCGGCAGGTACATGATGAACCCCGGCCGCCGGTCCGAATCCATGTCGACCGACAGATGCACCGTTCCCGAAAGCGCCGCCATGCCGGAGTCGCGCGCCCGCTCCATGGCGGCGCGCCGCACCGGATCGTTCCACGCGTCGAAGCCGGGCGAACTGCGTGCGAGGCCGACATAGGGCTCGCGCTGAACGACCGGCGCATAGTCCTCGCGCTGCCCCGCGGGCTCGATCGTATAGCCGGCGATGCCTTCCTCGCGCATTCTCGCCACGTGGCTCGCCTTGCGCGCCGCAGGCACCCATTCGACGACGCCGACGGCATGGACGCCGGAAAAATTCGCGTCCAGATTCAGCGCGCCGACATAGCGCCGGAACCTGTCGCGGTCGATCATTCCGTTCGCGGCGAACAGACTCTGCACACCTCGCAACATGAGCTCGTAGGTCGCCATGCGCTGTTCGACGCGGCTAACGGCATCGCCCAGAGTGTAATCAAACTGCGTGCGCAGTTCTTTGCTGGTCGCTTGCCGCTCGTGGTTCCATACCATCCACGTGACGCACAGCGACGCGCTCAACACGAGCAGCGGCAACAGGACGGTGCGCAGCCGGATCACGGCGTCGCCTTGAAGTTCACCATGGCATCGGCCAGTTCCGGCCTGAAGTACTTCTCAAAGATGCGGCGCACCGTCCCGTCCGCGCGCATTTCGTCCACCAACGTCCGCCACTTCCTGCGTTCGGCTTCCGGGAGCGATTTCTTCGACATGATCAGTCCGTGCGGCACGGAGGGATCGTTGAATTCGATGATCGTCGTCACGTCGCGGATCTTCTTCTCTTCCAGCGCGGGATAGTCGAATGGCTCGATAATCATGCCCTGGATATGCCGAAGAATGAGCGCCTGATAGAGCGGTTCGAGTCCCCCTGCCTGGCTTACCCGGTTTTCCGAAGTCAGTTTGTCGACCAGTTCATTGGCGGAATCGCTGTAGCGAAAACTGCGAATCACACCGAGTTGGGCGTGATCATCGCGCTGGAACTCCGCGACGTCATGAATACCCGCGTCTTTGCGCACGAGCAGATAGTATTTGTTGCTGAAGTACCATGCGAACGAAGCATATTGGTTGCGTTCGTCATTCGCGATGCCGGAGAGACTGAAATCGAGCGCGCCCGACTCGATCAGCTTCCAGATACGCGCGCGCGACATCAGATTGACCTTGATCTGACAGCCGCTACGCCGGATCAACTCATCGGCGAAATCCTTGTCGATACCGCTATCGGTATCGAGCGAATAAAGCAGGCCGTGGTCGTGCAATCCGAGCGTGAATGGCCGGGAACAATCCGGCCCCGCCGCAAAAACGTTGCCCACGCAACATGTCGCCAATAACACACCGCCAAGCCAGTTCCGAATCACAGCGCCTCCGTAGCGGAATGTCGCATCATTTAGTTCTTGTCAATCCCCCGGGCCCGACGGTATGTCCTTGCCGCCGTTTCCTCGGGAAATCTGGTCTAGTCGCGCATTTTAGGATGCTTCTCAGCGGCAATGGGTCGTCGATGCGCAACGAGCGTTCAATTTTTGCTTTCGCAAAACCTCTGTACGCTCTAACGGCAACCATTTGTCGTTCTTGAGGACGAGCCGTCGCTTTTTCACGCTCGTGTCCGGCACCGCATTTAGCGAAGCGTCGACAAAATGCGCCCCTTCGCACGAGGTACAGAGACTTCACGCGAGTGGGTGAACGCATTGCCAAACTTCAACGGCAAGGTTGCATGACGCTGCGCCATCTATTGGCGCCGCATGACGGGCCGCAAACGCAAAACCCCGTAAGCACGTGAACTTACGGGGTTTTTGATTAGGCTTCCTGGCACAGAGAGCGGGTTTCGCCGCCAGACAGGCTATTACCCGATCGACGAAAAACAAAATAGCTATTATCTATCAATGATTTATTGACAGCACGCCCCACGCGGGCGTGGGTGATGCCGGTCGGCGAGCGCAACCCACATCGTCGCTTACTCCGGCAACGCGCTCAACCGGAAGAAGCGCAGCACGTCTTCGTCAGGTTGGCCAAACCAGGCTGTGTACATTGTCCGAAAATCCGCTGATGCGAATGTCTCGCTGAGTGTGCGATCAACCAGCAGCCGCAAATCGTCGTCTCCCCGCGGCATGCCGATGGCGACAGGGAGATAGGTGAACTGGCGAGTGAGGACGCTCAACTCCTTCGCCGAGGAACTGCTCTTTGCCCGCGCCAACAGGAGCGCCCGCTCTGCAAAGAACACATTGGCTTTGCGGTCGAGCACCTGTTGCACGCCCGCGTCGACACCCGCGACCGGCCTGACCGTTGCCGTGATATCGAACGACTGGAGCTTTCCTGCCACCCACCGCTCGGTGGGCGAACCCGCCACCACGGCAATGGTTTGTTGTGACAGGACTTGAGCCGGCGAGGCACGCCAGAACGGGCGGTTTGGCGTCTGGTTGCCGCTAAGTATTTCCCTCAGCCCAAGAGATGCGTCCGTTCGAAGAATCGCCCCGACACCGCCGGGATAGACGGGAATCGAGAACGAAATCTCCTTTCTTGCTGTCAGCGTGTCGGCGTCGCCGCACAGCAAATCGATTCGCCCCTCCTGCACGGCGCGAAAGCGGTCGTTGACCGGGACCGGCACCCACTGCACCGCCAGTGCGGAAAGCCCGAGCGCGCCTTTGACATGGTCGGCGATCTTCTGGCATAGCGCCACGGCGTAGCCGGACGCATGACCCGCTTCGTCCTGATAGGCGAATGGCTGTGCATCACTCACATAGCCAAGATTGATTTTGCCCGACTGTTTGATTCGCGCGAGACTACCCGCCGATACATTCGTCACAACCACACCGGCGGCATGCGCCCGATGCGGCGTGAAAGCGGCCGCCATCCCGATCGCGATCACCAGTGCCGCTGTCCCCGCCGCCGCCGCGGCAGCCCGTGCAGCTCCGCGCGTGGCAGAGAAGCGCGGCGCGATAAAACCAAAGATCACGTAACCGATCGCCATCACCAGCATGCCGCCGAGCACGGCGTCCTTGCCCGCCGCATAAAGCGCGTACACAGAGTAGAGCATGGCCACGATAGTCACAATCGCATTGCGCCGGTATACGGCAGGCTCCGTTCCGGCATTGCGCATCATCACGAACAGCGCCGACAGCGAAACGATATACGGCACCACATTCGTCACCACCGCGAGGTTGACGAGCGCCTCGAATTGTTCACTCAGGTTCGGCGAAATCGTGGACAACGCCATGAGCGACTGCACCGCGCCCATGATGATCATGCCGACGACCGGTGCGCCCGTGCGGTTCGCCTTGCCGAACACGGCCGGGAACATACGGCTGTCGGCCGCGTCTTTTGCCGTCTGCGCGAGCGTGAACTGCCAGCCCAACAGGGAGCCCACACACGCCATTGCCGCGAGCGCCATCACGATGTTACCCACCAGCGGGGTGAACATCCGCGCATACGCGAGACCGAACGGACCGGTCGACTTCGCCAGATCGGCGTTGGGCACGATGCCCTGGATTACGGCTGTGGACAGGATGTATATGACGGCCGCGCCCAGCGTTCCGAACAGGCTGGCCAAGGGCACGTCGCGCTTCGGATTCTCCACGGCAGACGAGTTCTGTACCGCCGACTCCATGCCGAGGAACGCCCATAACGTGAGCGAAATGCTCGAACCCATGCCCTCCACGAGCCGCATTCCCTTCGGGTTCCACGAATCCATGAATGTACCGCCGTGGAACCAGAACCAGCCCCCAATGGAGATGAATCCAACCGGCAGGATGACGCCCCACACGGTTACCGAACCGATCTGCCCGGTCAGTTTCGGACCACCGAAGTTCGCGACGGTGGTAAGCCAAAGCAGGCCGATCACGCCCATGCACGTGGCGATCGGAGAGGCCGTCAGGCCGGGAAAGAACGCCGCGAGATAGCCCAGCGCCGAACTCGCGACCGCTACGTTCGCGATGGCGACCGACACAAAGTAAAGGAAAAACACCTGGAAGTAGCCCGACTTGCCGTAGGCGTCCTCCGCGTAGGCAGCCATGCCGCCCGCCCGCTGATTGAGAATGCCCGCCTGCGCGAAGCCATAGGCAATCGCCATCGAACCCACCGCTGTCACCACCCACGACAGCAACGAAATCGCTCCGACTTTGGCCATGTTGGCCGGCAGCATGATGATGCCTGAGCCCATCATGTTAACGGTCACGATGAACGTCAACTGCATGACGTTCATTTTCTTTTTCGCTTCAGCCATGGCACCCACTCCTCAATAGGTTCCGCGCCGACTACTCGCGGACCACATAGGTGTAAAACCGGATCCGTCCGTTTTCTCTTTCCTGGTACACGCCCTGCACCTCGTAGTTAAAGCCCGGGAACCGGTTGAACGATTCCTGAAATGCGAGGAAGTAATCGAGCATGGGCGCAGCACGTTCATCCCAGCGTTCGCCGGGCACCACGACGCCGATTCCGGGCGGGTAGATCAGCGCCAGCGTGGCGGAAATGCGGTTCTTCACACTATCGAGCGGTACGTAATCCACTTCATTGGCGACCAGCGCGTCGTAGGCCTCTTCTGCCGACATGGCAAGCTCCGGGAAACTGGACGCACGAAAGCACAGCTTCTGCAGATTCTTGACGTTCGCTTCGCGGTAGAAGTTGTGCATCTCGTCGCAGACCTGACGCAGCGTATAACCGGCATAGCGCTCGTGGTGCACGGCGTACAGGCTCGGCAGAACCTCTGCCAGCGACGCATCGCGGTCCCACAAGCTCTTGAATCTGACCAGTCTCGCAAGCAGCGTATTGAGCTTGCTCTCGTCCTCGGCCGGCGTCATCAGGAAGAGGATGCTGTTGAGATCGCACTTTTCCGGGACCACGCCCTCTTCTCTCAGATAGTTTGCAACTACCGTTGCGGGCACACCAAAGTCGAGATACTCGCCGGTCTTCCTATTGATGCCTGGGGTGAGCAGCGTGAGCTTGTTGGGATCGACCATCGTGTAGCCTTCGGCATACCCTTCGTAGCCGTGCCAGCTCGCATCGGGGTTGAACGTCCAGCACTGTTGCTCGCGCTTGATGACATCGGTCGGTAGGTCCTCCCACGCGACGTCCGTCAGATCCGCCGTAAACCGGGAATCCTTGACGCTCACCACATCGGGCACGAACGGGTCGAAGAACCATTGCTCCAGTGGCGTATCGCCTGTCGACGCATAGTGACGCGAGAACTCCCGGAATTTCTTGCGAGTCTCGATGCCGAGTTCGATGCACCCGTCCCACAGCACTTCACCCGCCTTACCTTCGTGAATCTTCGCGTTGACGTCGATCGACGCAAATAGCGGATAAAACGGAGAGGTGGAAGCGTGAATCAGGAACGATTCATTGAATCGCTTATTCTCGATAAAACGCTTCTGACCACGAATGTGCTCGTCACGTTTATGGATCTGGGAGGCTTGCGAAAAACCCGCGCCTTGTTTGTGGACCGATTGCGTGGAGAAAAGCCCCGGCATGTCCGGGGTCAGACCTTTCAGTCGCATCGGGCTATGATCTTCGAAGAGCGGGTGAAACGCGTTATAGCCAATCCACGCCTCGTCCCACAGCACATACTCGCAGAGGTGCCCGATCTTCTCCATGACTTTGCGCACGTTGTAGATCGTGCCGTCATAGGTGGCGAGTTGAATACAGGCAAGGCGGAACGGGCGCTCCAACTTGCTGCGCTCCGGGTCTTTCACGAGGGGATTCGCACGAATCTGCTCACGCAGCAAGGTTTCCCCCCAGGCGTCCCAGTCCACCGCACCGATCATCCCGAATGAATTGCGAGCCGTGGGCAAGAAGATCGGGATGGCACCTGCCTGAACCAGGGCACCCTGGTGTAGCGATTTGTGGTTGTTGCGATCGAACAGCACCAGGTCGCCGCGTTTGAGCACGGCGCCTGTCACGACCTTGTTCGACGTGCTCGTCCCGTTAAGAACAAAATACGTTTGATCGGCGCCAAATATTGCAGCGGCGTGGCGTTGCGCTTCAGCCGCCGCACCTTCATGAATCAACAGATCGCCAAGGTCCACGTCGGCGTTGCACAAGTCGTTGCGAAAAATGCTCTCGCCGAAATGCTTGAAGAACAGCTGTCCTGCAGGCGACTTTCGATAGAACTGTCCGCCCTGATGCCCCGGGCAATCGAATGCGATATTGGCTTCGGCGTCGTAGGCCACCAGCCCGCCGAAAAAAGGCGGAAGAAGGCTCATCCCGTACTTGACCAGGCTTGCTATCACCTGTTTCGCGTAAAAGCCCGGCGACTGTTGTCCGAGATAGATATAACCCGTCACTTCGCCAAGCGCACCCGTCACCGCAAGGTTGGATATGCGGTGCGAGTCCGCAAGCGCCCAAAGAGGGGTTAGAAAACCCTGCGCACGAATCAATAGCGCCATCTTGCGGGCGTGCTCGAGGTTCTCGCCGTCCACCAGTGCGATGTACGCCCCGACCCCCGCATCTTCATGAATGTCGCGAATGAAGTTGTTCCTGACTTCAATCTGAAACCCCTCCGCCGCGATCAGATCGAGCAAGGCCTTGGTCTGTTCGTTGGTGTGATCGACGATCGCGACCACTTTTAACAGCCGATTGAATGGGACCGGAATGACAGGCGCCTTAACGGAGCGAGGAATCATCGCCAGTCTCCATAATTATGTGGGCCACGCCAGTGACGCCGCTCACCGCAGCGGGATCGAAGCACACGTATCGCATGCTCGTATCCCGCTCCGGGAACCTCGAAGCAAACTCACACCGAGGAACATCTGAGCATGCCCTTATGGAAGCACAGGCAGCAAGAACCCGTAATCGGACCTTGGTCTTACGGGAATGCCGCAAGGTCGGAAATACGGGGGCCATTGCCATTCGCCGTGGACATATAGGACGTTGGTCCGATACACCTCGCCGGCATGGAATGGTTAACTATCGCGGCGGAAAACATCACCTCGTTCGAGTCACCGTCCGGAGTCGCGCCCTCGTCTCAGCCTCGCCGAAAATATCGCCCAGCAACCAGGAGAACGCCATGCCCAATCCCCCCACTCTCCTGCGTGAAAAATTTCCAATTCTCATCATCGATCAGGACCTGCATACGGACAACGCAGGCGGAAGGGCGATCCGGGAGATCATCACCGAACTCGCCGGTCACGGCATCAAGGTTATGACGGCCAGCGACTTTGCGGATGGCGGGGCGCAGATTCTCTCTCATCCGGAAATTGGCGTCATCGTGCTGAACCAGGCGACAGTGTCGGAGATCCCGGTCGAGAATCTCGTACAGGCAATCAAGCGCTTTCGCTCGCGCTACCCGCGCGTCGGGATATTCCTCGATTCGTCAGTGGACGTACTGGACAAGCTACCCGTGGAGTTGGTCGCACAACTCACCGGCTTCATTTACAAACTGGAAGACACGGCCTCCTTTATCGCCGGCAGACTCAAGGAATCGCTCGAGGCGTATCTCGACAAATTACTGCCCCCGTTCTTCAGGGAGCTGATGGAACATACGGACAAATACAAGTACTCGTGGCATACGCCAGGTCACTCCGGTGGCGTGGCGTTTCTCAAATCGCCGGTTGGCAGAGCCTTCTTCGACTTCATTGGCGAGGCCACATTCCGTTCCGACCTGTCGGTCTCGGTGCCCGAGTTGGGATCGTTACTCGAACATACCAGTGTGGTTGGTGAAGCCGAAAGAGAGGCCGCGATCACCTTCGGCGCTGATCGCACCTACTTCGTGACCAACGGAACCTCCACGTCGAACAAGATGGTGTGGCACGGGTCCGTGTCGCGTGGCGATGTTGTCCTGGTCGACCGGAACTGTCACAAGTCGATCCTGCATGCGATGATCATGACCGGCTCGGTGCCGCTCTATTTTCGTCCTACGCGTAATCGATATGGCATCATCGGCCCCATTCCCGAGGCCGAGTTCACGCCAAAAGCGATTCAGAAAAAGATCGACGAGTCGCCGCTCATTCAAAACAAGAAAATGAAGCCGCGGCTCGCAGTTGTGACCAATTCGACTTACGACGGAATCTGCTATAACGCGCCGGCCATACGCGCCGCTCTCGCTCATCAGATCGAGGTACTGCATTTCGACGAAGCATGGTTCGCCTACGCCAGGTTCAGTCCGTTCTACGAAAACCGCTATGGGATGGCAGCCAGTGCCAATCCGCAACCGGGAGAGCCGGTTACCTTCACCACACAATCCACTCACAAGTTGCTTGCGGCGCTGTCTCAGTCTTCCATGATTCACGTGAAGAACAATGCCGAGGGGGATTATTCGCATGCGCGCTTCAACGAAGCCTTCATGATGCACACTTCCACTTCCCCTCAGTACAGCATCATCGCCTCCTGCGACGTGGCGAGTCGCATGATGGCGGGCGGCGCGGGGCGCGCTTTGATCGAGGACGCGATTGCCGAAGCGATGGCATTTCGCCGGAAGATCGCCAGAACGAATCATGAAATGAATGACGTAGGCGACTGGTTCTTCAACGCCTGGCAACCCGAAAAAATAGTGGACAGCAAGAATGCGAAGATTGCACCGCTAGCTCCGATCGACGTCAATCCTAAAGATTTCATGCTGAAGGCTGACGCGACATGGCATGGATTCAAGCAGGTGACGAAAGACCACGCGATGCTTGATCCGATCAAGGTGACGATCTTGTCGCCCGGGCTCGACATCGACGGCAAATTGCAAGCTCGCGGCATTCCCGCGGGCCTTGTCACCCGCCATTTGTGGCGTCATGGGATCGTCGTGGAAAAGACCGGTCTTTACTCATTCCTTGTGCTGTTTTCCATTGGCATCACCAAGGGGAAATGGGGAACGTTGTTGGCGGAACTGTTCCGCTTCAAGGAACTGTACGACCTCAACGCGCCGCTGGCCCAAGTCTATCCCGAACTCGTCCAGCAGTACCCCGACGCCTACACCGGTTTGGGTCTACAGGACCTTGCCGCCAGGATGCATGCTTTCTACGAGGCGCATAGTACGCTCAGGTTAATGGAAGAGATCTACACCGACCTGCCCACACCCGTCATGCTGCCTTGCGATGCCTACGACAAACTCGTGCGTAACGAGGTCGAACTGGTGCCGATCGACAAACTGGCGGGGCGAGTTCCCGCGGTCATGCTGGTGCCCTACCCACCGGGTATTCCCGTGATCATGCCGGGCGAAACGTTCGACAAACCCGCCATAGTCGATTATCTGGCGAACTGCCGCGATCAGTACGCGGCATTTCCCGGGTTCGAAACGGAAATCCACGGCCTCGAGATCATTCGCGACGCAACAGAAGTTCTCTATGAGGTTTGTTGTCTGAAAGAGCCCGCACACTGAGGACGATCGCGCTTCGAAGCGGTCATGGATTTCATTCCA
The DNA here is from genome assembly GCF_046026435.1 of Paraburkholderia sp. RL17-381-BIF-C. NCBI lineage: Bacteria > Pseudomonadati > Pseudomonadota > Betaproteobacteria > Burkholderiales > Burkholderiaceae > Paraburkholderia > Paraburkholderia sp. RL17-381-BIF-C. Next base: position 22,163 of record NZ_JARESX010000023.1, read on the forward strand.
CACAACTGCAATTCCCCGTGTCCAATTCGAAAAGACATGGCGTCTGGATATTGCGCCGCTCAAGTCGTCAGAAGGCGCGGGCATATAGGACCTTAGGCCGATAGTAATCCGCTGCTTGCGATGGTGTACTGACAATGCGGGCATCTCTCGGGACTCGCATCTGAAAACCAGAATCTGTGCCACCCATCATATTGGACAAGGAGCGGCCATGACCCAGTGGAGTGCGCGACTCTCTTATGGGATGTGCATGGGGTTCCTCGTTGCGCTGACACTTGGTTCCAGCAGTGCGCCTGCCCAGACTCCCAATCCTTCGAACGATGCCGCCGGACAGGCCCAAGCGCAGCAGCCGACATTCAAGCCGGAGGAGATCGAGGCGCTAGTCGCACCGATCGCACTCTATCCGGACTCCGTCCTGTCACAGGTATTGATGGCCTCGACCTATCCGCTGGCGATCGTGCATGCCGCGCGTTGGGTCAAGGCCAATCCAAAGCTCAAGGGTGATGAGGCCGTGAAGGCCGTGCAGGATCAGCCGTGGGACGTCAGTGTGAAATCGCTCGTTGCGTTTCCGCAAGTGCTCGAACCGATGAACGACAAGCTCGACTGGACACAGAAGCTCGGCGATGCGTTTCTTGCGCAGGAAAAGGACGTTCTCGATGCAGTGCAGCGGCTACGTGCGCGAGCGCAGAAATCGGGCAACCTCAAGTCCAATGAGCAACAGAAAGTGATGACGGAACCGGCCCCGGCTGGCGGGCAAACCACGCAGACCATCGTGCGTATCGAACCGGCAAATCCCGAGGTGATCTACGTGCCGGCCTACAACCCGACGGTCGTGTACGGCACCTGGGCGGCTCCGGCCTATCCTCCGTATTACTGGCCACCTGCTCCGGCTTACTATCCCGGCGCCGCGCTTGCCACCGGCTTCGCCTGGGGCGTGGGCCTCGCGGCTGCCGGCGCAATCTTCGGCAACTGCAACTGGGGCGGCGGAGACGTCAATATCAATGTCAACAAGGCCGCCAATATCGATCGCAACTTCGACCGCAGCAAGGCTCAGGGCGGCAAGTGGCAGCATGATGCGGGCCATCGCCAGGGCGTCGCCTATCGCGACAACGCGTCCCGTGAGAAGTACGGGAAGAACGTCTCGGGTGCCGACGCGCGCGGCGACTTTCGTGGCCGTACCGGTGGCGCGACTGACCGCGCCGCGGGCTCCGACAGGGCTGGCGCCGGCAACCGTGCAGGCGGCGCGAACAACGCCGGCGGCGGTAACCGCGGCGGTGGGACGAACAACGCCGGCGCGGGTAATCGCGGCAGCGGAGCGAACAATGCCGGTGCGGGCAACCGTGGCGGAGGAGCGAATAATGCCGGCGCGGGTAACCGCGGCGGTGGGGCGAACAATGCGGGCGTGGGTGACCATCGCGGTGGGGCAAATAATGCCGGCGTCAGCAACCGCGCCGGCGGGGCGAATGTTGGCGGCTCGACCAATCGTGCGGACGTTTCCGACCGGGCCAGTGCGGGAGGCGGTCGGGCCGCCACCGGCGGCGGAGGCGGCGGTCGAGACAACGCCTTCCAGGGTGTAGGCGGTGGCGGCGCCTCGCAGCAAGACTTCAACCGGGGGCGCGCAAGTGCGCAGTCTTCGAGCTTTAGTCGACAGGGCGGCGGAGCGCGGGCTGGTGGTGGCGGTGGCGGACGTGGCAGGCGCTAAGGAGACAAAAGCATGAAGTCACCACTACGATTCCTCGCGGCCCGGCTTGGCGCAATCGGCAGCGCAGTTATCGTTGCGCTGACACTTTGCCTCGCGGCACCTCAGGCGGCATACGCGCAGAAGGACTTCAAATCCGCTGAAGATGCGATGACTGCATTTGGCGATGCGATTGCCAACGACGACGAAGCCGCCTTGAAGTCGTTGCTTGGCAATGACTTTCGGGAGCTCATTCCTCCTGTGGGCGCCGAGTTGCGAACCCGCTTCCTGACAGCCTGGAAAACGTCACATGCGATTCAGGCATCGGGCAGCGAACGTGCAGACATCAAGGTAGGCAATGACGGCTGGACCCTGCCCATTCCTCTCGTGAAATCGCCGCAGGGCTGGCATTTCGACACGCACGCCGGCGTGGAGGAAATGCGCTTGCGCCGCATTGGACGAAACGAGCTTGCCGTCATTCAGACCATGCTGGCGATCTACGATGCGCAACGCGAATACGCCAGCACGGACCATGACGGCAGTGGCGTGCTTGTTTACGCCAGGAAACTATCGAGTTCGCCCGGCAAGCGCGACGGCCTGTACTGGCCTACTGGCCCCGACGAAAAACCGAGCCCTCTTGGCGAAGCCTTTATCACGGCCGGCACGCGCAACCCATCGCAAGCGGGCTACTACGGCTATCACTACAAGCTGCTGACCTCGCAAGGCCCTCACGCCCCGGGCGGAGCGTATGACTATGTCGTGAACGGTAAGCTTTTCGGCGGTTTTGCCGTGATTGCCTGGCCGGTTCGTTACGGAGAAACCGGTATCAAGAGCTTCATGGTCAGTCACGACGGGCAAGTCTACGAACGAGACCTTGGACCTGATAGCGCGGCCAAGGCCGCCGCGACCAAGTCGTTCGATCCCGCTCCCGGATGGACGAAGGAGCAACCTTGATACGCATTCTGCTCGCCGCCGGGTGCTGCGCCCTCATCACCCTGGCGGCCTGCACGTATTACGCAGTACCGGTCGCCGGAACAGTGGTGACGACGCCTGCGAATTACGATCGATCATTTGCCGCTGCCGCAGGGGCAATGCGCGACGAGGGACTGGCGCTCACCGTCGAGGATCCGGCCAACGGCATCGTCGTCGGGAGACTCGGCGGCGGCACCGTCACGACCCGCGTGCAACGGCAGTCCGACGGTAGTGTGCAGGTGCGCTTCGACTCTAGCGATACGCACGATCAGACGCTATTGCCACGCATCTCGCGCAGCTACGATCGTCGTATGGGCCGCTGAGCCAGATCGATGCAACGAGATGCGCGAGACAGCGCCCTACCCCGCGGCTATCGCAGCGTGGCGCGAGGCAGATCATGCGTTGTGGCGCTTGGACTGCATCAGTTACGGAGAAGCGCGAAGACTTACCTTCGTTACAAGCATTACCCGCCCGCGTGACGGGCGAGGAAGTCCGACATGGCCTGGAACCGTCGATACAGCCTGATCAGCCACGTCAGGTCGTCGCTATGGATCGTACCCATTCTCGCCGTGATGGCCGCGATCGCTCTTAACAGGGCCATCGACAGAATTGGCTACTGGATGTCTCAACGCAGCGGCTTCGATCTGCAACACGGACTGCTTGCCGTGAGCGTCGAGGAAGCTCACGCAATACTCGATCGCATCTTTACGTTAAACCTCTCCTGCCTGGTGTTTACATTCGGCTCCCTGCTCGTTGCCATCCAGGTTGCGGGTGGCCAATATACTCCGCGCATCATTGCGACTACGCTACTGCGCGATAACGTGATCCGGTGGATCGTTGGGCTCTTCGTCTTTTCCTTGCTCTGGACTCATCGGACCATGGCAGAACTTGGACAACCCTCGGCGGTCCCTCAGTTGCAAGTGTCCATTGCAACGGTGATTGGGCTCGGCTCACTCGTCGCATTCATCGTGCTGATCGACTATTCCGCAAGACTGCTGCGGCCCGTCAGTCTCGTGGGTCGTGTCGCCGAGCAGGGGTTTGCGGTCATCGAGGTCATCTACCCTCACCCCGCGTCGGAAGAATCGGCTCGCCGGCGCTTCACTACTGAACTGGCATGGACGTCACGCTCGCGCGCATTCGGGACCAACGGCCGGGCGGAGCCGGGCACGCCGGGGGCGCCGGGGGCGCCCGATCGCATCGTCTATCACCCCGGTGGATCCGGGGTGGTGCTGGCGGTGAACCTGGCCGGACTTTCTCGCGAGGCGCAGCGAGCCGGCTGCATCATCGAATTCGCCGCGCAGGTCGGCGATTTTCTCGCCACGGACGAACCGCTCTTCTATTTGACCGGCAGCAGCGATACGATCAGCGACCGCCGGTTGCAGAACCTGGTCGCGCTCGGCTCCGAACGTACAATGGAGCAGGATCCCATGTTCTCGTTCCGCATTGAAGTCGATATTGCCTTGAAGGCCCTATCGCCTGCCATCAACGATCCGACCACCGCAGTGCTCGCCATCGACCAGTTGCATCGGCTGCTTCGCCTGGTCGGACAGCGGTCCCTGGCCAACAGCACGCTCAGCGACGCCAGCGGACGGCCGCGCGTCATTTTTCGCACGCCGGACTGGGAAGACTTCGTTCACGTCACGTTCCGGGAAATACGGCATTGCGGTGCGGGCAGTCTGCAGATCGAGCGGCGCCTGCGGGCCATGATCGTCAACCTGACGAACACGCTGCCCGAGTTCCGCCACCCGGCGTTGCTCCGGGAGCTTGAATTGCTCGACGCCAGCATCGTGCGCCATCATCACTTCGCGGCCGACATTGAGCTCGCCCGCGTCGCCGACCCGCAGGGGCTCGGCGGAGCCCTGGACGTGAACGCGCAGAACGGCGGCGCGGGCGAAACGAAATCATCCACTGCCACGCGGGGAAAAAGAGCATCCTGGCAGGGACATTGGCGAACGCATCCGAGTACTTTGCGTTCGTCACGAAAGCACAGGAAATCCTGACCGTCATGGCGATGATTGCCGGGTATAGGGGCTCCGATCGAAACGGTTGCCAGTTCGAGCGTCCCTTCCCTAGCGATCCCTGTCCTCCCAGTCCACCCACTCTACCGGATGGCTCGCGAGGTAGCTGCTGACGGCGGAACCGGTTGTCGGAAAGAACGCCGTTTCGCCAAGCCGTGCAAAGAGCCCGAATCGCTTTAGCTTGTCTTTGACGGGGTCCTTCAACTCGGCGAGACACAACTCAATGCCCGCCGCGTGCAATGTCTCATCCAGATCGGCCAGCATATCGGCGGAAGTGACATCTACGCTCGTAACAGGTTCCGCCGCCACCACCAGCCAGCGCACCGGCGTAGGCGATGTCGCCACCGCATCCAGCACCCGGTCACAGAACAACTCGGCGTTTGCGAAGAATAAGGGCGCGTCCCAACGAAACAGGACTAGTCCGGGAATGCGATGAGCGTCGCGATAGCGCGTAATGTCGTGGTAGCCCTTCAGACCATCGACACGCCCCAGAATCGCCGAATACGGCCGCCACGCATCCCACAGGAACTCGATGACGGCAATCACGATAGCGAGGCCAATGCCCTGAATCGCACCCAGCAGAAACACACCGACGGTACATACGATGGATAGCCAGAACTCCCAGCGCTGGATGCGATAAATGCGCCGCAGGTCGGCGGCTTCGATCAGGCCAAGCGCCGATGCGATCACCACCGCAGCCAGCGCGCTGGTGGGCAAATTCCTCAGCATGTCGGGCGCCACCATCAGCAGCAAGGCAACCGCGAGCGCGCCGACCACGGCGGTCAACTGGGTCTTCGCGCCGGCGGCCTCCGCCACGGGAGTGCGTGACGAGCTACTGCTGATCGGAAAGCCCTGAAACAGGCCGGCGGCGAGGTTGGCGACGCCGAGTCCCACCATCTCCTGATTCGGATCGACATAGACACCCGTGCGCGCCGAATAGACACGCGAAAGCACGCTCGTGTCGGCAAAAGACACGAGCGCGACGGCGCAGCCGCCGATCAGGACGGGCGCCATGTCCGCGGTGGCGATCCATGGAATGGAGAACGCAGGCAAGCCCTGCGGCAGCGAGCCGAGAACCGCAACACCGGCGCGTGCCGCAAGGTCGAGCGCGCCAGCCATAACAGTGGCTCCTACCACGGCGATCAGGACACCCGGGATCCGCCTGCTGCCCTTGAGAAGCAGGATGACGGCCAGTGTGCCTGCACCGACCATGAATGTGGTCCAGTTAGTCTGGCCGTCCATCACTGCGATGACAAGGGCTCGCACGTTTCGCAATGGCCCTTCGCTCGGAATCGAGCAACCGAACACTTTGGGTAACTGGCTGATCAGGACCGTCAGCGCGATGCCATTCATGTACCCGTAGCGGATCGGCTTCGACAGGAGCTCGGTGATGAAACCCATGCGCGCCAGACCGGCCAGGATACATACCGCCCCCGACACGATCGCCATCATGCCCGCCAGTGCTACTGCGCGAATTGGGTCGCCCGCCGATAGGGGCACGACGACGGCCAGAATGACTGCGGCCAGCGACGAATCCGGCCCCAGCACCAGAATCCGACTGGGTCCGAACAACGCGTAAGCAAGCAGCGCAATGATAGAAGCGTAGAGGCCGTTAATTCCGGGTAAGCCCGACGCGACCGCGTAGGCGATGCCCACCGGCACCAGCATCGTGGTCAGCACCAGGCCGGCCGCAATGTCGTGAGGTAACCACGCGATCTGGTAGGTCCGAAGCGTACGGATGCCGGGCAGCCAGCGCAACACGCCGGCCTGATCGGCGGCCTTCGCCCGGGGCCCAATCCGGCCCGGTTCCGGCGTGGGAGTTGAAAAATCCGGCTTGTTCATTGGATCGTGGACGCCTGGTGGACAGCACACCGTTTCACCACGGCGACCAGGCCTCGGACGGCGGCTTCTGCTATTCGCCTTGAATCCATCACACGCTCCTGAACGCCAATGCGGAGCAACTACCGCTCTCGCGCATTTCCGCTTGCCTCTCGATTTCCACGAGGGCTCGGGAAGCGAGAAACCGCCGCACCCTACGCGCGTGAACGCTTCATCACGAGGTCAGAACCTGACAGCTGTGCCCGGTGACCGACGTCTGAAAGATACGCCTCACTCCGACCGGTCTTTCATGACCTGCACATTGATTTTCCGATTGTTCCAGAACATGTCGTGAACTCTGGGCTGCAGCCGACGCAACACCTCCGGACTCGTACCTTCGAAGCTGACCACCACCGCCGGCCGCGAGCCTTCCCCTGGAACGTGCGCGATACTGTCGAAAGGCGGAAAACCGTACTTCACAAGAAACGCCTTGATGTCATCTTCGCTGACATGCTCGTCGATATTGCCAATAAATAAATCAGCCATAACGCTCTCCTATTCACTGTCCATGATGCTTGAGCCGCCGTCAACGTGAAGGGTCTGCCCCGAAAGGCGACATGCAAGCGGTATCGCGTTTCACATGTGCAGCCCACGTTCATCGTGCCCACGAGTTCCTCAACGGGCGCACACTGCGTTTCATTGCGCAGCAGGTCATAGCGCTCCTGCCACTTGCGGCGGCGCACTTCGTCCTGTCTTCCATTCGTCGATCGTGTCGGCAACCGAGATGCCACGTTGGAGGTAGCCCACCAGGTTCTCAACACCGGCCGCGCGCAGAATATCCCGCACCTCCGCATGAGCGGAGACCAGCCGCAACGTTATTCCGGCCGTCTTCAGCGCTTCATGCAGCTTGGCCAACATGCGCGCACCCGCGAGGTCAACAGCGGGAGAAGTCGACAGATCGCAGATAACCAGTTTGAGCGACCCGTCACCAGTCCGGATCTTGTCCCATACGGCAGCGCGCACATGCTCGACATTGAAGTAGAGCAGCGACGCTTCGACGCGGAATACCAGTACGCCTGGCGTCGCTTCGTTGTCCGGGTGGCGTTCGACGTCGGAGTAGATCCGGGTGCCGGGAATCTTGCCCAGAAATGCTACGTGTGGATGTGCGGCGCGTCTTATAAGCAATAACATTGAAACCAGCACTGCCACGATCACGCCTTTCAGGATGCCTAGCAGAAGCACGGCGGCGAACGCTACCATCGAGACGAAAAATTCAAACCGGCTTACCCGCCAAACGTGACGCATCTCGTCGATATCGACCAGCCCTTTCACCGCAACCAGTACGATCGCGGCCAGAACCACACTTGGCAGGTTTTTCAGCATTCCGGTCAGGAACAACAGACACAACCCGATAGTCACGGAAGCGAAGACCAACGCGAGCGGTGTTTTGGCGCCGGCCTTGTCGTTGACCGATGACTGCGACAAACCACCCGCGACCGGATAGGCCTGAAACAGTCCCGCTGCCAGATTGGCCGCGCCGAGTCCGAGTAGCTCCTGGTGTGGATTGATCTCGTAACCGTTCGCCTGGGCCAGCGCCCGCGCGGCAGAAACACTTTCGACGTACGACAGCAGCATGCACGCGAACGCTAACGAAATCGCACCGTCCACATCGCGGACGCGCAGGCCAGGCCAGCGAAACTCGGGTAGACCTTGCGGCAACGCGCCGACAGTCTTGAAGCCAAGGCCAATCAGCGGTGTCACAGATAACACAATGATCGAGATCACCACCACGAACAATGCGACCGGTCGACCGGGCAGGAACTTCTCCCCCAGTAGCAGCACGACGATCGCCGCAACACCAAAGCCGAGCACGGCGAGATTGGTACTGGGAAGTTGACCGGCCAGCGTGACGACGCGATCGAAAAATTGCTCGCCACCGCCCTTCACCCCAAACAGCTTTGGTAGCTGAGTCAAAGCAATAGTCAAGGCGGCGCCCGCCTTGAACCCGAGCAGGATCGTCTCGCTAATGAAATTGACTAGCGAACTCAGCCGCAGAATCCATCCCACGAAGCACATCGCGGCGACCAGCAGCGCAGTCAGGGCGGCAATGGCGGCGAATCGTGCCGGATCCCCTCCAGCCATCTCCGAGACTGTCACACCGACCAGCATCGAAATCGCCGAAGTCGGGCCAATCGCTAGCTGGCGGGAAGATCCGAACAACGCATAGGCGAGCCCCCCAACCAGATAACAATAGATGCCGTACTCTGGCGGTAATCCAGCGAGCGTGGCATAGGCGAGCGACACGGGAATCGCGTAGGCCGCCAGGGTGGCTCCTGCAATGGCATCGTGCGTGAGCCACTTCGGCTGATAAGACGATAGCCACGTTAGGGGAGGAAACATGGCCCGCCATCCCGAAGGCACAGCTCGCGTTACATCGCTAGCAGGACGAGGATCCTCGGTCATACGGTCGTCTCCTCTCCTCAAGGCTGTTCCAGTGTTCTGTCGGCGTAAAGACGACACCTTCGGTCTGCACCAACGTGCACGTCCCCGCACTATTCTGTGAGCGTAATGCCCAATCATGAAGAGGGGCATCGGACCTTGGTCCTAGATTCGATTCATCCAGATCCCGCAGGTCAACGGTTCACAGAATCAGCACGACTGAAAAACACCGACCACTTCATGAATACGGTTGGCTTTTGCATAAAGAATATCTCCAGCGAGGAAGCCGGGAATTCCAGGCTCAAGCGCGCCGGAAACTTTGAATCTCTGCACCGGCGTCTGTTCAGCAATAAGACCAAAGTCTGATTCCTCCATTTTTCCGCTGTGACATCATGCATTCAGGAAAGAATTGGAAATCGTCACAACGGGTAACGCATTTGCTGAGCATTCACCTCGGAACCGAAACGGAGGACGATAATGAACCGAAGGAACTTTGTATTGAATACCGCAGCAGCCACTGCCGCCGCGGGCCTCGCGTTCGCGGGCTGCACCACCACAGGCGGCAGCGGCAAGAGTCCCGAAACGGACGCGTCGAAGCGTCAGGCGCTCGACGCGAGCGTCGACGGAACGATGTCGCGGCTTTACGCAACAGTGGGGGGAGCACGCGAACTTGCATCCAAGGCGCAAGGCATCCTCACTTTCCCGGCAGTCAAGAAAGTGGCCTTTATCGCGGGTGCCGAGTATGGTGAAGGCGCATTGCGCGTAGGCGGCGCGACGGTCGGCTATTACAGCACGACGGCTGCTTCTTTCGGCTTCCAGGCCGGCGCCGAATCAACCGCGGTCATCTTCCTCTTTATGACGAAGGACTCGCTCGCCAAATTCACCAGCTCGGCCGGTTGGTCGGTCGGCGGCGACGTGGCGGTCTCCTTGCTAAAGGTGGGTGCGAACGGGTCCATCGACACGACATCCGCATCCGCCCAGGTTGTCGCCATAGTCCTGACCAATACCGGCCTGATGGCGGATGCGTCGCTCGCTGGAACCAAAGTGACCAAGCTCAACCTCTGAAACCGAGGTATAGCCAAACCCGCGTCCCGGAGACTGCCTGACCAGCAGTCGTAACCGGACGCCTCGCAAAACTATCCGCTAAAAGCGGCTCGAAGCGGGTTGCTGCAGTGCCCTCTTTCCATGAGTTCACCGCATAGTCTGACACTCACTGTTTCCGTATCTTCCACGGCCCAGCACCTTCTTTGCAAACGACAGGCGTCCAAGTCTGCGTCTGTCCTTTCGCAATGGCGACAAGCGTCGCCGTTCTGCACGTTTTGTCACCGTCTTTCACCGTATCGCGTGGCGTGACGGTCCCGTGAATCGACACCGAGTTGCCGGTGCCACTGTTGCTCCAGTTCAGCGACTCTCCATCCTTATTGCGCTCCAGCGCAATTTGCGCCGCGTCGTTGAGCGCCTTTCTGTCTGCGTCCTTCATATAGCTAACCGGTGTGTCTTTCAAAAAATTCAAATTGGCGGCGAAGGCGACGCCTGTTCCGGCAACCAGGACGACACTCGTCAAACACCGTATGAGGCTGCGCGCGGAAAGCAAGGATTGAGCTGGCATTGAAGCACCTATAAGGTAGATGAATTCTGAAACGGGCGGCACCCGGCGATCGCCTCACATCCACCGACATTGCACCGTGATCGTTAGCATGTCTGCTCTATGGCTGAATCATCGTGCCAACTGCCGCCGCAATATCACGACTCACCACAGCAAGCGCCCGGTCATAGGCCGTGGTCATCGCCTCAAAACCTGCGCCGGACACTGCCTCGCGAACAATAGATCGCCCTGAACGAACAGGCTGCTTCCCCGGAGCACGGATGGTCCATTGCACGTCCACAATGACGTCCTGGCCGGGTTCCGCGTCGAAACGCATGACATCCAGCCTCACGTACCATGTGGCCAGCGGATCGGTCGTACCCGCGAACACCGTCACCTGCTGCGAATTCAGCAGCGTACCCAGATCCGCCGCAACGACCCGCGCGATATTGCCTTTCAGAGGCTGCGCCCATCGCGCGAATTCGTTGATGGCGACTTCGTTGCCGGCCGCCCGGGTCACGATTTGCGGACGGTCCACCAGATCCGGCACGGTAACCGGCCCTACCGCCAGAGGGATCGCGTGAGGCGTCGCCAATGTCGCGAGAGTCGCATCCGGGCTCAGCGTGTAGAACCTGGCGGGTGACGACTTGCATCCCCCCAGCCCCGCGGCGACCAGTCCAACCACGAGGCATGACACGATATAGCGGATCGAATGCGCGGCGCAGCGGTGCAAAACAGCGCTGAATGACGCGGCAAACGGCGCCACGCCTGCGCCAGGCGCATTCCCACGCCTTCCTTGAATCTGTCGACGAACTCCCCCGCCGTTTGGTCCCGCGATGAATACGACAGGAAGACGGCATCCGCTCACTGGCGTGCCGTTTCCGTGCCGAGCCACGTGCCTTGCGCTCCCGTCACGACGCCGATATCGAGTCATGGCTGCCCTCCGGGCTTACCGCGAACCAATGCTTCCGGATGCTGCGAAAGATAGTCCGCAAGCGTACGGAGTGCCGCGGAGGTACGGGTCAACTCTCTAAGAGTCTCTTCTGTTGTCTGCTGCAAGGACGAATTGGGTTGCAGAGCGCTATTCGCCGAATCGAGCGCCGTTTGCGCGGAAGCCAATGTGTCGTGAGCTCGCGGAATGACATCCGCGTCGAGCTTCGAGAGCATCGAGTTCGTGGTTTGAAGCGTCGTACGGGCGTCGTTTCCGATTGCCTCGAACGGAATGCTATTGAGCTTCGTCAGCAAGCGCGTAACCGAATCCTGCAGCGATTGCAGCGTGCGCGGCACAGCCGGCAACTCAGGTGGTGACCTGTTCCAGTCGATCTTGGCCTTCGGGGCGTCAGGAAAATAATCCAGCGCAAGATAGAGTTGACCGGTCAGCGGATTGCCGCTCTTTAGCTGGAAGCGAAAGCCATTTTCGACCAGGTAATTGGCGATTCCTTTTGGATCCTCGCTGATGCGGCCGCCGGCTCGCCCGGTCTGATAGCGCGAGGTAAAGCGCTCGGGATAGATCTGGATCTCAACCGGAATACTGAAGCGGCGGCGTTCCGGGTCGAATCGCGTATAGATCTGTGTCACTTCGCCGATCACTACGCCGCGAAAATCCACGGGTGCGCCAACCGTCAGACCGCGCACGGAATCCGTGAAGTTCACTACATACCTATCGACAATACGGTCGTGCTGCTTCATCGCATCGGCGCGAGTCGAATACAGTTCGAATTGCGCATTGGCCACCGCCGCGACCTCCTCGACCGAATCCGCGGGCGACTCGAATGCCACACCGCCGATGATGATCGAAACGATCGACTGGGTCTCGATCCGCAGACCGTTCGTATCGAATGCCATATCGACTCCACTGGCGTGCCAGAAGCGCGTATCGCTTTTCACGAACCGATCATAAGGGGCATTCACGAATACCTTGAGCGTGACGCCTTTACCATCCGGGTCCAACTGATAGGAGGCAATCTGTCCAACCTGAAGCCTTCGGAAATAGACCGGCGAGCCGACATCCAGCGAGCCGAGTCCCGTGCTCTTCAACGTGAATTCGCGCCCGGGAATGTCACTGGCAAATACAGGGGGCACCTCCAGCCCAACAAAGTCATGACGGGCTTTCACGGCATTGCCGACATCCACGTCGATGTAAGACCCGGACAAAAGTGTGCCGAGTCCGGACACCGTGCCGCCGGAGATGCGCGGACGCACCACCCAGAAGCGCGTATTGTCGACAAGCATATTCGCCACATCGCGCACCACTTCGGCTTTCGCGACGACGTGTTTGTGATCCGTTGAGAGCGTCACCGCTTCGACGACCCCGATATCGACGTCTTTGAACTTGAGCTTGGTCTTACCCGCTTCCAGCCCCTCACCCGTCTTGAAGCTGATGGTTATCTTTTCTCCACGTTCCAGCACGGCCTTCGTGGCGAGCCATCCGCCCACCAGCAGCGCCACGATAGGCACCAGCCACACTAGCTGCATGCGCCAGCGCGAGCGCGGGACCACGTCGGCCTCAACCAGATCAGGTGTATCGGGTTTTTCGCTAGGCGTGGTCATGATCCCGCTCCACAGCGTCCCAGATCAAACGCGGATCGAAAGACATCGCCGCCAACAGTGTCAGCACCACCACCGCGCCGAACGCAATAGCCGCGGGACCTGCGTTGATAGTCGCGAGTGCCTTGAATTGGACCAAGGCTACCAGCATCGTGATGACGTATATGTCGAGCATCGACCAGCGTCCGACCAGCTCGATTACGCGGTAGATTTGCGTACGCTGTTCAGGCAGCCATTGCGAATGAAGCTGTGTCGAGATCGTCAAATAGGCCAACCCAAGAACTTTGAGCATCGGCACAGCAATGCTTGCGATAAAGACGAGAACGGCAAGCGGCCACGACCCCGATACCCAGAGATAGACCACGCCGCTCAGGATCGTGTCTTTCTGTGCGCCGAACAGCGAACTCGTGTCCATTACGGGTAGAACGTTCGCCGGGATATAGAGCACGGTGGCGGCGAGGAGATACGCCCACGTGCGCGACAGGCTGGCCGGTTTGCGCACGTGCAGCGACGCTCCGCAACGCGGGCAATGCCGCGCAACGGAACCCTTCGGCGAGCCCACCAGCAGACCGCAATCGTGACAGAGCGTAAGTCCGCATGCTGCCCCTGTCAGCGCACCATTCGCGGGAGTGCGCCGCGGCAGGCGTAAGCTCCTATCGTTGTTTCGTGCAGCGGCAATACGCGACCACACCTCTTGTGGATCGAATGAGGCCGCGGCGGCCGCCAGTATGATCATGAGCGCAATGAAGGACCACAGCGCCGTGCCGGGCACGACCTTCGCGATATGCGCCAGCTTGACGAGCGCAACCAGTAGGCCAAGGATCAGCACCTCGGTCATTCCCCACGGGCGAGCCAGTTGAAACAGCCGGAATGCGCCTACCGGACCCCAAGGCTTGCGCCTGAAATGCAAAGGCAGCAGCAGCCACAGCATCGTCACGGTCTGCACCACCGGCATGAAAATCGTCGTGAGGCCCACCAGCGCCGCAAGCGGCCACATGCCATCCAGGTACAAGACCCGCACGGATCCGGCTAGCGTCGTTTGAACGAGAGTGCCGCTCACCGACAAACCCACGATCGGAAACACATTGGAGATGACGAGCAACACCACGGATGCCGTCGTAAACGCCAAAGCATATTCGGGACCATTGGAGCGGCCTCGACGCAGCTCCGCGTGGCAGCGGCGACAGCGCAACGTGCTGCCGGGTTGCACCTGGCTTCCACGCTGCAGCAAATCGCAGTCGTGGCAAGCGATGATATCGGTGTCGATCATCGCGGCTCCTGTGCGATTGCCCCATCAGCCGGCGGGACCTGCTGCGCAACCGGCTCAGTGCTCACGGAGGAAGCCGGAACCGGCGCGGCCGACGGCGCAGGCGCGGGATTCGACATCTTTTCAGCTTCCAGAACCCAACCGCCCCCGAGGGCTTTGTACAGACTGACGTACGAGGTGAGCACGGCGCCCTGTGTTTGCGTGTAACCCAGCTGTGCGTTAAAGAGACTGCGTTCGGCGTCGAGCACTTCTATGTAGCTCGTATAACCGCCCTCATAGCGCAAGCGTGCCAGCCGTGCGTAAGTACGCAGCGCTTCCACCTGATTTCCCTGCGACCCTAGTTGCTCATGCGTTTTCTGCACGGAGATAAGCGCGTCTTCAACCTCCTGAAATGCGACCTGGATCGTTTTTTCGTATGCGAACAGCGCTTCCTGTTGACGAGCCTCAGCCTGGCGCACCTGTCCTGAGATATTGCCTGCCGTGAAGATTGGCTGCGTCAATGAACCCGCGAAAGACCACACTCGGGCGGGCCCGGTGAAGAGGCTCGAAAACTGCGTACTGAGCGAGCCGAATAGCCCCGTCAGCGATATCGAAGGGAAATAGAGCGCGCGCGCGGCGCCGATCAATGCATTCTGCGAGACGAGCGTTTGCTCCGCCTGCAAAAGATCCGGACGGCGCTCCAGCAGTTCCGAAGGCAGGCCCGCTGGAATCTGCGGCGTCCCCAACGCCGACAGTTCTCGTCCTCGCAGAATCTGGCCGGGATTTCTGCCGATCAACACGGATAGCGCGTTCTCCTGCTGGGCAATTTGCGTTTCGATTTGCGGAATGGTCGCTTGCGCCGACTCGTATTCCGACTGACTTTGGGCGAGCTCCATTTGCGAAACCTCTCCCCCCTGGAATCGGGCAGTGAATACACGTACCGATTCCGCCCGGCTGACTGCCGTGTCTTTCGCAATTTCCAATTGCCGATCGAGGTTGCGCAAGTTGATATATGACGACGCCACGGAAGCCACCAAAGCGAGAATGATCGCGCGGTGGCCCTCCTCACTTGCCAGCAGGTTTGCCCGTGCAGCCTCGGTTTGCCGCCGATACTTGCCGAACAGATCGATCTCCCAAGCCGCCGACACTGTCGCGTCGAACTGGTTATAAACGGGACTCACGTTCGTCGGGAACGGCACACCCGCGCTTTGCGACGCACGCTGACGTGATGCGTCGGCGCCCGCAGCCACTTGCGGGAAGAGAGCAGACCGGGTTGTCACGAACTGGCCGCGAAACTCCTCGACCCGCGCGGCCGCCACCCTCACGTCCCGGTTTTCGCTCAGCGCCGTTGCAATGAGCTGGTTCAGCACCGGATCCAGAAACTGCTCCCACCAGACCGTGTTCTCGACGTCGACCGAACTGTCCTGCGCGAAGCGGAAAGTCGCAGGCACATCGACTTTCGGCCGCACATAGTCGGGGCCGAGCAGGCAGCCACTCAAAGGAAGAAGAATGAGCGAGGCCAGGACGCGCATAAGGGCCAGGCGTTCCATGTCAGTCGCCCTCGCGCGGTGCCGACGGCGCCGGGTGCGTCGAGCCAGGACCTGGCGTCGCATCCGGAGGCGTGGCGGGGTTCACGTTGCCGCCTCCCTGGTCTGGCGTCTGCTTACCGCCGCTTGACCGTGAAGACATCGACTCGAGCAGGTAATAGAACATTGGAATGAAGAACACGGCGAGCACCGTCGCGCCGAGCATCCCTCCAATCACCCCCGTACCGATGGAGTGCCGGCTGTTCGCCGACGCGCCGCGTGCGATTGCAAGCGGCACGCACCCCAGAATGAACGCCAGCGAGGTCATCACGATCGGGCGCAGCCGTTCTTCCGCCGCTGTCATCGTAGCGTCGAGAACCGATGCGCCAGTGCCACGATTCAATACCGCGAACTCGAAGATAAGAATGGCGTTCTTGGCGGCCAACGC
Source organism: Paraburkholderia sp. RL17-381-BIF-C (assembly GCF_046026435.1). Lineage (NCBI taxonomy): Bacteria > Pseudomonadati > Pseudomonadota > Betaproteobacteria > Burkholderiales > Burkholderiaceae > Paraburkholderia > Paraburkholderia sp. RL17-381-BIF-C. Next base: position 38,437 of record NZ_JARESX010000023.1, read on the forward strand.
GACCAGCATCGTCAGCCCGATCTGGAAGTACACGTCGTTGGTCAACCCGCGCAACAGAATAGCGAGCAGCGCGCCAAAGAGGGCGAACGGCACTGCCATCAGCACCCCGATCGGCAAGGTCCACTTTTCATACTGCGCCGCGAGGATCAAAAACACCATCACGAGGCCGAAGACGAACACGAGGCCGGATGTGCCGCCGGATTGACGCTCCTCATACGCCTCACCGCTCCACGCGACGTCGAAGCCTTGCGGCATTTGCGAGGCGAGGTCTTCCAGCGCGGCGATGACCTGACCCGAGCTAAAACCCGGAGCAGCATTTGCCGTGATCTTGATGGCGGGAAAGTTGTTGAAGCGCGTGACGAGATCCGGGCCGGTCACATATTGATAACTCGCCACCGACTTGATCGGCACCATCGTACCGCTGCGACTGCGCGCAAATATCTGATCGAGATCCTCAGGCTTGAGACGGTACGAAGGTTCCGCCTGCAGAATGACTTGCCAGAGCCGACTGGACCGGTTGAACTGCGACACGTACAGTGATCCAAACATTGTTTGCATCGCGCTATACACGTCCTCGACCGGGACACCGAGCGTTTCCGACTTGTCACGATCCACCTTCACCAACAATTGCCTCGACGACGCATTGAATGTCGAGGTCACGCCCGTCAGTTCCTGTCGCTGCTTCGCCTTCTGGACGAACTCGTCCGCCACCTCCGCCAGTTGGGCGACGGTTGCATCCCCTTTACTCTGGATCCACACTTCTGTGCCGCCTGTCGTACCCAACCCCGGGATCGACGGCGGGTTGACTGGAATGACGACGCCCTCCTTTACCGTCGAAAATCCACGATAGGCGTCCACCAGGACCGCTTGTGCGTTCTGCGTCTTTCTGTTCTCCGAGGAATAGCGCTCCTCGAAGCTCTTGAACCCGACAAAAAACGCGCTCGCGTTATTCTTGTTCTGGTTATCCAGCAGACTGTAACCATCCACCACTGTAATGCTGCCCACTGCCCCCTGTTTCTTGAAGTAATCCGTCACCTGCTGTGAAACTTCACCGGTGCGGTCGAGACTCGCGGAGTCAGGCATGATGACCGCGCCGAGCAGATAGCCCTGGTCTTCCGGCGGCAAAAATGCCCCAGGGATAGACCTCATCATGACAACAGCCAGCGCGATCATGCCGGCGAAAAGCACCAGTCCGATCACAAAGCGCTTGATCAGCAGTCTCACCGCTCTCGAATATCCAGCCGTCATTCGCGAGAAAGCGTTGTCGAACCAGCGGAAAAAACCCTTCTTCTCACCGTGCGAACTCTTCAGCAGCAAAGCGGCAAGCGCTGGCGAAAGCGTCAGCGCCACAATACCGGAGATGACCACCGATATAGCGATCGTGATGGCGAACTGTTTGTACATCTGTCCGGTGATGCCACCGAGAAACGCCACTGGCACGAAGACCGCGCACAGCACCAATACAATCGCAATGACCGGCCCCGCCACTTCGTCCATTGCTTTTTTCGCGGCATCTTTCGGGTTTAGCTTATAGACCGTCATATTGCGCTCGACGTTTTCGATCACAACGATCGCATCGTCCACGACAATCCCGATCGCCAGAACCATTCCGAACAGCGTGAGCATATTGATCGAGAAACCCAGCGGCAGCATGAACATACATGTGCCCACGATCGAGACCGGGACCGCCACAATAGGGATCAACGTTGCGCGCAGACTTTGCAGGAAAACAAAGACAACGATCACCACCAATATCAATGCTTCAAAGAAGGTGTGGATGACATCTGAGATGGATGCGCGGGTGAATTCCGTCGTGTCCATCGCAATCTCATAGCTCAACCCTTCGGGAAACGACTTCTTAAGCTCCAGAAGCGTCGCCCGCACCTGCTTCGACACCTCGAGTGCATTCGCGCCCGGCTGCTGATAGACAGCAATGACCGTAGCGGGCTTTCCCTGGAAACGGCTGCGAATCGAATAGTCTTTTTGTCCGAGATCCGCGCGTCCAATGTCCTTGAGCCGAACAATCGCAGCTCCCCCGCTTGCCGCGCGCACAATGATATTTTCGAACTCGGCGGGCTCCGCGAGGCGGCCGGTCGTAGTGACGGCAAAGGACTGCTCGACCGGCCGCCCGGTGGGTGATTGTCCAATGCTGCCGACCGCGAATTGCTGGTTCTGGTTCGCCACGACTCGCTGAACGTCAGCCGCGGTAACGCCCAACTGCGCCATCCGATCCGGTTTGAGCCAGATACGCATCGCATAGTCCGGATTACCGAAGATACTCGACTGATTCGCGCCCGGAATACGTTTGATGGCATCGAGCACATAGATGTTGGCAAAGTTCGCGATATAGACCGAATCGTAACGTTCGCTCGGCGAATAGATCGCAATCACCATCATGAAAGCGGACGACTTCTTCTGTACCTGAATGCCCTGCGCCTGGACCGACTGCGGCAATTGCGGAAGGGCGAGGTTCACGCGGTTCTGAACGTCGACCTGAGCAAGCTCCGGGTTGGTGCCGATCTGAAAATAGGCATTGATCGTCAGGTTTCCCGTCGATGAACTGGACGAGTTCATGTAGATCATGTTGTCCGCGCCATTCACTTGTTGCTCGATTGGTGCGGCGACATTGTTCGCCACCACTTCGGCGTTGGCCCCCGGATAGGTCGCAGAAATCGTGATTTGCGGAGGCGTGATGTCAGGATACTGGGCGACCGGAAGCGCCAGCATCGCCAATGCTCCGCCGAGCGTAATAACGATGGAGATAACCGACGCGAATATCGGACGATCGATGCAGAAGTGCGAGACATTCATGTCGTTCATCCATTCACTGGGTGGCGCTGCTTGCGGGTCCGCCCGGCCCAGCATTTCGCCCTTCGGCAACGGGTTCAGCAGCAGGGCTTGCCGCCGAACCAGAAGCCGGCGCCGCTGCACTACCTGCTGCCGGTGCCCCTTTGACGATATTGAGCGGCCTATCGGCAATGACCCGCAACGCGCCGTCAACCACAATGCGTTCGCCGACCTTCAGCCCGTCAGAGACGAACCAGTCGTCACCGTGCCAATCCCCCACCTCGACCACGCGCTGGTGAGCCTTCGAATCGTTATCGACCACCCACACGAAATGGCTCTTGGCGCCCTGCAATACTGCGCGCTGAGGCACGAGCATCGCATTGGGCCGCGTCGCGCCGGACACCCGCGCTTTGACAAACTGGCCGGGGCGTAAAGTCCCCTTCGGATTCTCGAATACCGCTCTCACAAGAAAAGTCCCCGTTTCCGTGTTAAAGGCGGGGTTGGCAAAATCTATGTGGCCTTTCTCGGAGAACAAGCTTCCGTCCGCCAGAATCAGCGTGACGACAAACTCGCTGTTGGGTGGAAACTTCAACCGCCCTGCGGCAATTTCGTCCCGATATCTCAACATCTCGTTTTCCGAAATGCTGAAGTTGACCCACATTGGGTCAAGTTGATATACATAGGTCAGAAGACCGCTGGACGTCGCTGTCACGTAGCTTCCGTCCTGCTGCCGCGCAAAGCTGGACAGACCTGTCAGCGGGGATTTAATGGTCGTGTACCCCAGATTGAGCTGGGCCGTCTGAACCTCTCCCTGTGCCGCTATCACCGCTGCGGCGCTTTGCTTTTCATTTCCTATCGCGTCGTCCAGATCCTTCTTGCTCAACGCGTTCTGTTCCGCAAGCGGGACCACCCGCCCGAGATTCGCTTTCGCGACCTGGTATCGCGCCTGCTGTTGGGCCAGTTGTCCTTTCGCTGTTTGGAGCGCGGCCTCGAATGGCTTTTGGTCCATGAGGAACATAGTCTGGCCTGCTTTGACAACTTGGCCCTCTACGTACATGCGTTTCTCCAGAAAGCCGTCAACGCGCGCACGGATCTCCACTTCGCGTGAACTTTGGGTCTGGGCCGTGAATTCGAAGTCGACCGGAGTATCCTGCTGGGCCACCGACATCACAGTCACTTCAGGCGGGCGTGCAGCCGGAGTCGCCGCCTGCTTCTTGCAGCCGGGCAATAGCGTGAGTGCCGCAAGGAAAAGCAGCGGCAAGCCGAGGTATGCCAAACTGGGCCGGCGATATGCCACGCCACGATCGTCGAGTCGTGACGCCGTCGCATCGATGCCGGTATTGCGGATGAAATGCGCTACAGCCCGCATTTCCCTGCTGTTGAAAAACCGGACTAGTGCGCCACGGGAGTGGCACAGCTTGCTATACGGGCCAATGAGAAGCGAAGCCGTTTTCATGGCACTGTCCCTGATCAGGAGGGTGTGCAGTTGCCAAACAACACGATTGCATCGCTACTATTGGCGAGCATCAATGTCATTGATCCGTCAGTCGAGTCGAGGATCAGGGTCCATGCGTATCCCATCTCGGTTCCCTCCATGACTACCTGCTCGGGTTCTTTATTGCCTACGAGCATAGGCGTGGTGTGAACGGGTCCAATCACCTCTTTCTTTTTAAAGTCCAGAGTTAGAAATCGGGGAGCGCCAATGTCATCGGGCAAGGAACGCTTGCACTCCAGGCCGGGATCGCACGCATGAGCTTCGACGGTCGCGCAAACCAGCTTCTTGCTGCCATTGAAATCGTCGGCGTAAACATTGAGCGCGCAAAACGCGAACGAGATCGCGACGACCGTAGACTCGAGTTTCATTACGTGTCTCCTTCAATAGCGCCCCTGACTGCCGCACGACGTCACTCCCGCGTCCACAGCGGAAGCCAACAGGCATCGCAACGTATGCTTCGACGCAATTCAGTTTGCTTGACGACCCTGCACGAGACAATCGGACCTTAGTCTCATATACAGCGACGAATCAGGAATCTCCGCTATCGCCAGGATTGATTCCTAACGCCAGTTCGACGGCTTTGATCAAGGCTGACCCGTTGAACGGTTTGCGCAGATAGGCAGTCGCACCAGACGCCATGGCTCGTTCCCGCACAGTGATATCGTCATGAGCGGTGATGATGATGACCGGGAGATCGCGCGGAGCAAGTTGCCGTTGGACTTCCAGCCCATTGATGCCCGGCATCTGGATGTCCAGAATGACGCAGTCCGGAGAAAAGGAAGGAATGGCCGACAGCGCGGTGAGAAAAGCTTCTCCACTGACAAACGTTTCCGCCCCGATTCCCGCGGAGAGCAACAAACGTTTGATGGAGCGACAGACTGACTCATCGTCATCCACCACCGCGACTATTCGACTGGACTTGACCATTGTATGGACGCAATCGCGAAAATGCTCCTGTGAGTAGATCCCAGCAGGTTCATCCTAAAGACAGATGGGCGATCGTGGTATAGGACTTTGGTCCACTAGATAACTTGCACAAGAAGTAATCAAGTGAAGTGCGCGCCGAAGGAGGCGGTCAAGTAGAAGGCGATTGATCATCGGCCGCATGCACACCGGCCTTATCCGCGAGGCGAATGAGTTCGACGATTGATCTCGCCCTCATCTTCTCCATCACACGCCCACGGTGAATCTTGATTGTTTTCTCTGCGGCCCCTAAATCACTTGCAACCTGCTTATTCAAACGCCCAGTCAGAACAAGGGCCATGACCTCGCGTTCGCGACGCGTGAGTTGATTGACACGCCCCAATAGCTCCGCATGTTCCCGCTCTACTTCAAACTCTTTGCAGGCAGATTGCAGAGCTCGATCGACAGCGGCAATCAGCACCGATTCCCGAACCGGTTTGATCAGAAAGTCGAGTGCGCCCGCTTTCATCGCATCGACACTCGATTCGACATCGCCACGTCCGGTAAGGAATACGATGGGAACGCGTCCATTCAGCCGATGCTGTACGTCGAGCCCCGTCATCCCTGGCATCTGCAGATCGAGTAGAAGGCACGCAGGAGAACTCGAAAGATCCACTCGATCGAAAAATACCTCAGCACTGTCGAAGGAATGCACACAATAGCCGGCGGCGCGAAGCAGGCGCGAGATCGCGCAACGCACCTGCTCGTCGTCGTCGACAAGGAATACTCGACTGTTAGGCTGACTCATGGTCATTTGCTCCAGCAATTCCGCCGTACGTCTGACGCGGCGGGAATGTAATATGGAAGCACGCACCCGGGCCGTCGTTCTTCTCAGCCCACATGCAGCCGCCGTGAGCGTTGACGATCGTGCGGCTGATGGATAAGCCCAAACCCAATCCCTGCGGCTTAGTGGTGAAGAAAGGCAGGAACACCTTGTCGATATGATCCGCCGGCAATCCGTTACCGCTGTCTTTTACCGTAATGTGCGCGCCGCCGTCAGACGCGCGGTGCACCGCCAATTCGACGACACGTTCCGCAGGTGCGCGCGCCTGCATGGCATCGAAGCCATTCAGTAGCAGGTTAAGTAGCACTTGCTGCAATTGAACCCGGTCGCCGCGCACCATGGTCAATGCATCTTCGACATAAAAGGTCACATGTACGCCGCGAACCATTGCGTCGCTACGCACCAGTGCGGCCACATCCGCGACCACCGTCCCCAGGTCCAACGGTTTCATCTCGATGTTGCCATTCCTCACCAGCGTGCGGATTCTCTGGATGACTTCGCTGGCTCGACAGTCATCAGCAACAATATCTTGTAGCGCTTCCCGAAGTTCTGCGTTTTTGCTTGCGCCCAGGTTCACCAACCTTTGAGCAGCCTCCGCGTTACTGAGGATCGCTGTCAACGGTTGATTCAACTCGTGGGCAAGGGACCCGGCAAGTTCACCTAGCGACGAAACCCGGGCTAGATGCGCAAGTTCGTTCCGACTCAGTTCGAGCTCGCTGCAATCGCTGCGGTCGGAAATAGCGACTATCTGCGCCTCTTGACTATGCGCCTTGACCCGAACGATCCTGATTTCCGCTGGGAAATCCCCGCCCCTGCGGCGACTTGCGACCAGTTGACGTACCAGAACTCTTTCCGGGCGTTCGCCAGTTGTGGACAGATGGTCAACGGCACGGTGCCCTTCGCAATCAACAGCAGGTGGAAAAAGCACCTCAATTGATGCGCCGATCATCTCGTCCTGACTACGCCCAAACAATTCAACGGCGCCGCCATTGGCGAACGTGATGAGATTCTCCGCGTCCACTGTCAGGATGGGAACAGGCACCAACTCGAGCGCCTCTCGCAAAGGCATAGTTTCATCAAGCATCTGACGCGCCGGGCGACGCGGCACACGAAACCACGAAAATGGCGAGATGATTTGCTGTGGCGAGCTTGCCTTCGTGTCCGTCGATCCGGATGCGTATAGGCTCTCTCCTGCCGGGTGCGCAACATGCGCTAAAGCAGACGTCAGGCTGTCTTGCGGCAACAGAGTGCAGGCCCCATCAGCCGAAAATTGCATCTCCATCGAACAGCCAGTTTCAACGCCAGTGCGACTAGCAGCAGGAAGCCTGCGAGGGGAGTATAGAGCCGTCAAATTTCCAGCAAGGCGAAGGGCAAACGCCTTCACCTGCCCAATTCGATTCGTCATCGATGTCTCCGCGCCATGTATAGCTCGTTTTTCGGGTCGTTGCGACTGGTCCGCTCGCCTGACATATCTTCCGAATCGCGCGGGCCAATCCATATTGCAACTTAGAACTGCCGACCCTGTGAACTCACTCTAGCGCATTTCCTCCCTTATTTTTTGACTTATATCATCGGTTTTCGGTCAACCTTACTGTTTTATTTTTTTACCTAACTAAGTCTACCTCGCAGCCATCGTTATTTAATTAAGAAAAACTAACATAAATATAATTGAGCGAATTGAAGCTAGAATTTTTGAATAGGGATTTACACCACTTTCCCATTTTATTTGGAAAAAAGTGCGGCTACTAGTTTAGCTTCTTGCCGCCACATGGCGCTTAAGAGCGAGATGAAAAGCGCGCCTGCTTGATTATTAAAAAACCTCGGGCACGTATCGAAACGGGTATGCAGGATCGACATAGCCCTTTGGTTTCTGGCGCGCCGGCAGCGCAATCCGCTTGCGCGGCAATTCTTTGTATGGAACCGAATTCAGGAGATGGCTAATAATATTCAGACGGGCGCGCTTCTTGTGATCAGAAGGCACCACGAACCAGGGTGAGCCTTCCGTGTCGGTTGCTGCAAACATCTCGTCGCGCGCCCGAGAGTAGTCATACCAGCGGCTGTATGACTCGAGATCCATTGAAGAGAGCTTCCATATTTTTCGTTCGTCATTGATGCGCGATTCCAGCCTGCGAGTCTGCTCTTTTTCACTCACTTCCAGCCAATACTTCAAAAGAATAATGCCTGAACCCACGATCGCTTTTTCCACCAGAGGAATTGCTTTCAGGAACGCTTGCGCCTGTTCCTCCGTGCAAAACTTCATCACGCGCTCTACTCCCGCACGGTTATACCAACTCCGATCAAAGAGTACGATTTCACCCGCAGCGGGCAAATAGGGAAGATATCGCTGCACGTACATCTGGGTCTTCTCGCGATCAGTGGGTGCCGGCAAGGCAACGACACGGAAGATCCGTGGGCTGACGCGTTCCGTAATGGCTTTGATCGCGCCCCCCTTGCCCGCACCGTCTCTCCCTTCAAATACGACGCAAATCTTCGCCCCGGTCGCGACAGCCCACTCCTGAAGCTTCACCAGTTCAACGTGCAATCGAGCGAGCTCTTTCATGTAAGTCTTGTTGTCGATCTGTCCCAACCTGGCAGCATCCGCGTTTTCCCTTCTCTCAAGCGTTTTAGACATTGCTCCCCCTTGAAACGCGCAAAATTAACGGCATCACCTCACTATCGTCCGCATATCACGGTGCGGCAATAGGACTTTCGGCCCATTCACGTCTGCATGGCGACGCCGCACATCCAATGCCTCCATTTCGGCCCACGCAAGTCTACGTTCTGCGAAAAGCTCACCTTAGATCCGTGCTTGTTTTCGTCGAGAAGATTGACCAGCCTCAACGACTTCACCCAACTGTGGACTACGGTTGAAAGAGGACAACGGTAGAAGATCAATGAAGAATATGAAGGTCGGAAGGCTTCTGGACCCGATAGATCGAACCTCTGAAATATTGTTCGGCATTATCATGGCCGTTACTATCGTCGGCACAGTCTCGCTCGCCTCGCCTGAAGGCCAGCAGGCGCGTGCCGCGACAAGGGCTGCGCTAGGCTGCAATCTCGCATGGGGTCTGGTCGACGCAGTCATGTACCTGCTTAGGATCGTAACCGAACGAACCCACAATCGAGTGGTCGCGTCGCAGATCGCTTTAGCCGACTCTGAAACGGGGTTCAACCTGGTCAGAGATTCTCTACCCGGTTATGTTGCCGCGATCAGCGGACCAGAGGAAATTGCCGGCATGCGGCACCGCCTGCTTGCTTTGGATCTTACCCGGCACCCCCTTCTTCGCACGGAGGACTTCGCGGCGGCAGCTGGGATTTTTCTACTTGTCGTTATCGCGACCTTTCCTGTCGCGCTTCCTTTTCTCGTCACGCAAAATATTCACGTTGCCTTGACTTCATCCCGTTGTGTTGCCGTGGCGATGCTATTTGCGGTGGGCGCGACACTGGGACGGTATGCCGGCGTTGGAAGACCCGCTTTCACAGGCGCATTGATGGCGATACTCGGGGTCGTACTCATTATGATCGTCATGGCGCTTGGCGGATGACCAGGCGACTGCCGACTACGTTCCACAACGGCCCCGGTCTATCGCGAGATGTGTGCGCATGCTGAACCGTTGCCCCGATCTTCACCACGAACCGCCCGGCGACGAGCTTGCCGCTTGGGCGATGACGGACACGAATGGCTCAATGAGATCGAGGCTGGAACGAAGCGAGCGATATCCGTCAGAAGGCGATGCCGCCTGTGATCATGAGCCCACTGGTCCAGATAAACTGTGTCTCAATCCTCACGGGCCCCAGCTTATATCCGATGGCCGGGATGATACCAGGAGCGAATCCCCCGACATTGAGCGGCAACTTGTCTTTGTATTGCCCCGTGTAACCGTGAACGGCACCACCCACCAACTTCGCATAAAACCCGGTGTCGGCAATGTTCCAGAGATATCCGCCATAAACCGTCTGTGAGAACTGTCCAAATGAATTTAGAAATACCCCGCCTCCGATCAACCACCCGTCGTTTCGTCGCCACTCTGCGGCGACCAAAGGCGAGTATGGTATGTGATCTGGGTCATAGTGGTAGTGTATGTTGTACAGATTGGTTTGCAGTGTGATTTCATCTCCGCATGCAAAACCCGCTGCAACAGTCTGAGTGACGAAAACGAGAGCGATTGCACAAAGTTCCCGATTTAGTCGACGGTCACCACTCACGTCGCCCCTCCAGTGGACACCGGCCCAAACGATGAAGGCCGCGCCTTGCAACACACATTGCCAGGAGTACATCAGCCTCCGCAGCGCTGGACGCGGAAATTCTGCCCTAGATGCCCAGCGGCGGAAAACGACCGCCGACGATAATTAGTACCGGTGTACCTGCTCGTTGCACGTCAATTTCACGCTACATCACAGGCGAAATATTGGATATAGGACTTTGGTCTCCCGTGTGATCTCTGCCATTGGGCATGAGGCGCGTACACGACTGAAAGTATTCACGGCATCCTTTAGATGAGAAACGCCGCCCGGTCCGCCGATGCAATTCACAACGAGCGTGACCAGCGGTTTCCACTAAAGTGCCCTGATTGCAGGGTCAATATGCAATCCAGCCGGCAGTAACTCGTGACGAGAATACCGAACTACTGCAAAAGCACGCTGCTCCGGTTTGATGCCGGGAATTCGAGCGAAGTTGAATTCAATATCGTGGCTACCCCGCGAGCCCGCTGGTTGGACCACGTTCATCAGATCGATGCGCAGCCGTTTCTTCGTCAGGTAAATATGTGTAGAAGACTCTGACAGCACTTCGCAGACACGTTCAAATTCGAGTTCGATGACTTCGGTAGGCGCCTTGAGTGCCGCGAGTTTGCCGGCATTGTCTTCTATCGCCGCGTGCAGGCGGGCCAACTCCTCCGTGCTGGACTCGTCGCCGCCCCCAGTCACAGAGCGCATACCCGCGCCTTGCGTCTGAAACAGAGCGAAGCGCTCCTCGATAAGTTCGTGTCCACGAGACAGCAGATCGCGGCGGTCAGCCGCGAGCTTCGCCAATCCTTCCAAGGCCAGTTGATCGACAAGACGGTTTCCAATTTCCTGATGCAGCTCGCTCTCTGTGGCGGCGCATATTCGGACCCGATAGTCGCCGAAGCAGATCGTGGTTTGCGCAACGTCACGACGAATTGTGTCGCCCTCCATCGCAACGCCGAGCACATGGCGTTCAGTCATGGCCATCCCGAGTACAGCATAGGCTTCCTCTGATTCAGGATGCAGGTCGAAATATTCACGCAACGCCTCTGAGCGGCCGAATGCCGTGGTCAAGTCTTCGGGCGTTGCAAAGAAAGCGCGTAGATGAGGATCGGACGACCACGTGTTGATACTCGCCTGACGCGCTGCCGGCAACGAAGCGAGCATAGCCGTTTCGAAACGAAGATAAGCAGCGACGGCGGGCGCAAGGCGTGTACGGTAACGCCTTGCCATGCGCAAGCGGGGGATCATCGTGAGAATACGCTCGATCGTTGCGTCGATCCGCTCTTCTTGCTCTGGTGTTCCGCGTGGTTCGTCGCGATGCCATAGCCTGCTGAGTATGCTCATTGCCGAGCCTCCTGAAAAAAGCTCTCGCTCACGCTGAGGGATAGTCTGCGGACTGGCGGTTTTGACCACGTAGACCAGTTGCAGCGGTGCGATGCAGGCGGATTCCCGATTACCGGTGAAATTATGCTTTCCACTAAGCAATCCAGAACGCCTGCCTTCACCACCGTTATCATCGGCAGGTCACGACCCCACGTAATGATCCAGATCAAGCTCGGCAACGGCCGCTTTAATGGGCGCAAAAGAGGCAGGTGAATCCAATGCCACATGGGACGCACCGTCAAGGTATTGTCGTGGCGCGAGAACCTCTCGCTTCATCCCAATCCAACCGTGACCTCACGCCCGCTATTGCGCCCTCTAGCCTTCGACTATTGCCTCGATCCGTCCTTCACGGATCGCATGAACGAATTGCCGGTAGTCGCGCCGGTTCTGCGAGCTATATTCCGCAGCGAACTCGGTGATCGCGTCGTCAAACGTCTGGCCCGAACCCATATACCCGGCGATCATTGCGGCGTCGCCCGAGCGCGCGTGAGCACGCGCGAGCGCGTGCGAGCACATGCGCGCGTATTGCCGGAGCATGCCGGCGTCCAGCCCCTCGATCATGACGGACATTTTCATGTCGCGAAGCTGACGGACATAAAAGTCACGCCCATTCTGACCGCGGCTCCACCCGAGAAACACGTCGCTGGCCGCCTGCATGATGCGATGACCGGCAATGACCCGCTGCCCATGGTTGGGATGCAGGCTTTTCCCTGCATAGGGTTCGAGCACGGACATTTTGGCTTCCTTGACTTGCAGGAACAGCGGATCGTTGTCCGACGCCATGAACAGCCCCACTCCGCAGATCGTGCCGACGCTGCCCACGCCGACCACCTTGAGCGCCAGATCAACGAAGTGGAACCTGTCGAACAGTATGCGCACAGGTTCGGCGAGGCTCTCGCGATACGAGGCAATGGCCTCCGCATAGCCCGACTGAAGCCCGGGGGCGACGTCCTCAGAGGGATGAAAGATGAGCGGCGGCTCGTCCTTGATGCGGGGATGCCCGTCTGCTTCCGTGACCAACTTCGGATAGAGATGGTCAGGCACGGTCTTGCGACGCTCCATTTCGATGCGCTGCGCGATGCGCTTGCGCGCCGCCTCGACAATGGCGGGATCGCCCGTCCGATCCTGGTACTTTTGCAGATCGATGCGGTCGTACCAGACGTCGAGCGCGCGCATGGATGCGAAGTCGTGCATGCGTTCGCGATACTCGCGCACGAGATCCGTGCTGATGCGCGTCGTGTCGCTGTAGGGCAACTCCAGATGCTGCGCCGCGATCACGACACTGGCTGCGAGCCGCTTCAAATCCCACTCGAAGGGAGCGGGCAAGGTCTCGTCCAGATCGTTGATATCGAAAATGATATTGCGCTCAGGCGTTGCGAATCCGCCGAAGTTCATCAGGTGTGCGTCGCCACACGCCTGCACGCGTAACCCGCTGGTTGCCGTCGTGGCCAGGTCCGCAGCCATCAAGGCCGCCGCGCCGCGATAGAACGCGAATGGAGACGCAGACATACGACCGAACCGAATCGGCACCAGGCTAGGCAGGCGCCCCTCATTGGATTCGCTGAGAAGTTCAAGGATATCCCGCCGACCATCGGGCTGCTTCCAGCCTCCCTGTGACGTCCGCGGCACCGAATCGCGCATGAGTCGACCTTCCGCCGCCCTCTCATCAGGTGTGCGGTACTGAACGTCTTTAGCATTCGATCTGCTTGCCGCCTTGCGTGAAACAGCCTTATCCATGATATCCCCTGCCTGATTTGCTCTTGCCTCGTTATTCCCGTGTCATCGGTCGGTCCCTCTGACACAACCTTTACGCCGCCATTTAACGTTCGCCCTTCACTCCGTAACTTCAACGATCCTGGATGGCTCAGTGCACGATGCCCCGTGGCGCGTCCGGCGCAGCCTGCTTACCGTCCCGCGCGCACCAGGCGACAAGCGCCTGCTCGAGGTTGAGAAACATCCGCTCGCGTCCCAGCGTCTTGCCGAGCGGCGCGTTCTGCACTACGGCAAAAACCTCGGGACTGAGGCCGACGAGCCATATGGAAACTCCGTTTTCTCGGTAATGCTTCTCTGCTTCAGTCAGCATCTTCAGCGCCGTGTACTCCAGATCGAATACCGACCTCATATCCAGCGCGATCACCTGAGGACGCGCGCGCTCGACGAGCGGGGTGATCTTGTGACCAATGTTCGAAGCGTTGACGAAGAAGATGCGTCCCTCGGGCCGCAGAAGCAGGAGTCCCGGGAAATGTTCATCGTCGGGGTGCTGCTCGGATATCGGGCGGAATACGTTGGTGCCGCGCTTGCGACGCAACTCATACACAGGCGGATCAGATACCTGATAGGCGAGCGCCGCGAGCGATACGAGAATGGCGATCAGAATACCGTTCAACGTACCCAGCAAGACGACGCCTGCGAGCGCCACGAGCGCCCAGATGAACTCGGTCCGCCTGACTGCCAGAATGGCGCGGAAATCCGCCGGCTTGAGCAAGCCGATCGAATAGACGATCACCACGGCCGCGAGTGTCGCATGCGGCATGAGGCCGATCAGCGGCGCGAGCAGTAGCATCGTGCCCAGGGTGACGGCAGCCGTGACCAGTTCTGCCAGTTGCGTGCGCGCACCCACGAGGCGATTGACCGCCGTCTGGGTGGTCCCGCCGCCCGCAGGCATCGAACCCACCAGCGCGCCCGCGGCATTACCGAGGCCTGTCGCCAACAATTCCCGATTCGGCAGCGGCGTGGGCTCTCCGCTCTGCACGAACGCTCGCCCTGAAGCAATGGTTTCGGTAAAGCTCATCAGTGCAATGCCCGCGGCAGCAGGCCACAGTTGCTCGATCAGCGAGAAGTCCGGAATCACAAGCGACGGCAGCCCGGTCGGAATATGGCCGACTACGCCAACCCCGTATTTCTGCAGTCCAAGCAGGCCAACACCGGCGATCCCGCACGCTACCGCAATGAGCGGCGCCGGTGACTTCGGATAGAGATGCTCGAGTGCGACGAGGATCGCAATCGTCACGACGCCGACAATGACGGTCGCCACCGATGCGTGAGGAAGCCCTGCGAAGAGCGCATACACGTTGTGAAAGAACGAACCCTTCACGACGTGAAGGCCAATTAGTTTAGGCAATTGATCGAGCACAATGACGATTGCGATGCCGCCCTTGAAACCCGTGAGCACCGGCTCGGAAATAAAGTTCGCGACGAACCCGAGCCGGAGCAGCCCCGCGAGAACAAGGACGATACCGACAAGCAGCGTGAGCGTAGCGGTTGCAATGGCCAGTTGCGCCACCCCGCCGCCTGGCGTCACCTGGCCGAGCGCGGTAGCGGTCAGGATAGCCAGCGTTGCGCTCGTACTAACACTGAGTGGCCTCGACGTGCCCAACAGAGCGTAGATCACCATGGGCACAAATGCCGTATAGAGTCCGATCTGTACAGGAAGGCCCGCAACCGTCGCATACGCCATCGCCTTCGGCAATACAACAGCCGACGCCGTGACACCCGCAATAACGTCCGGTTTGATCCAGGACTTCTGATAGCCGCGTACCCATTCGAGCACGGGCAGACGGAAACCGGAGCCGGGGTGCGGCAAGGACCGATTGCGCATAAAGGTGCTCCCTCAGGGCGCGAAGCATTACCGGCAGGCACAGACGTCGCGCGCCGTTTCTAAAGCGGATAGCCGATAGTGAATTCCCCTTCTCCTCTTCTCCACAACGCGGGACCCGAGCGGCCAGCCTCGATCTTCAAGCTTACCGCGTACGCGGTGCGATTCGCATCGGACCAAGGTCTTAGAAGTTCGGGTCTGCGCCGCCTCGAGGCCTCTACAACGCAGCTACGACGTAGCTACGCGGCTATGCCGCGATCCGCGTGCAGCAGTCGCCGCACCTGCAGATCCGCTCCGTTGAATACGACCATGGTCCGATTGCGCATGAGGGGCGCGAAACGCAATGATGAACGCGATCCGGCCACCTCTGCGCTGGAGCGAAACTGCACGCGTCATCTGACACGCCGGACCAGACATGGTCGCCACCGTCCCATCTCCGATATGGCGTGAAGACGTGAGCACCTGTTTGTATCGGCGAAGGCTCGAGTAAGGAGTTGCCGTGAATAACTTAACGAAGTGCTGTATTTGCGCTGCGTTGGCCGGCGCGGTGTCATTCGAAGGCGTGGTGGAGGCGAAGCCCATCGCGTATCCGTCGAAGGGACAAAGCCAGCAAATGCAGCAGCAGGACGACGCCGCGTGTTACTCGTGGGCGAAGAGCAATACGGGTGTGGACCCGGCTGCCGTCGCCAATGCCCCCCCTCCGCCTTCGGGTCCCGCGGTGGGCGGTGGCGAGCGCGTTCAAGGTGCGGCGCGTGGCGCAGCCGGTGGCGCAGTGGTCGGCGCGATAGCGGGCGATGCGGGCAAAGGCGCGGCGATCGGCGCGACGGCAGGCACGATGGTCGGAGGCTCGCGAGCACGCCAGAACCGGCGGGCTGCCGGGGCTGCCGCCCAGTCACAGACTCAAGGCGCGATGGATACGTTCAATCGTGCCTGGGGCGCGTGTATGGAAGGCCGTGGGTACACCATCAAGTGAGCAATTCCCACCGGTGAAGCCACACATGTCCTGATGACGGCATCCCACTACCGCGCCCGCAAAAAAAAGACCGGGTGTCCAAGGAGAGCATCATGAACAGCAAGAAACTCATCATCGTAGCGACGCTCGCGGCCCTGGCACAGGCGGGATTCGCGCAAACAGAACCCAAAGTGGGCGTGACAAGTGCGCCCGGCAAGGTCTCCGTCACTGGGACGATCAAAACAACGTCGACGGTGGTCGGCATAGAGCCGGAAACCCGCACGGTCTGGTTAAAGGATGCGAAAGGCAAAGTCGTGCAACTCGTAGTGGGCGAGGAAGCGCATAATTTCGGCCAACTCAAGCTCGGCGACAGTGTTACAGCGGAATACTCTCAGGCATTAACCGTCACGCTGAAGAAAGGCAGTGCGCCACTCTCCGCCAATGAGAGTCAGAACATTACGCGCGCACCACTCGGTGCGAAGCCTGGTGGAACGGCAAGTCGCGAGGTGACGGTCATGGCGAACGTCACTGCCGTCAATCATCAAACTGGCGCGGTAACCCTGCGAGGACCGCAAGGCAATTCACTGGACCTGATCGTGCAGGACCCTGAGCAGCTCAAATTGATCAAGAAAGGCGATCAGGTGCAAGTGGTGTACAACGAGGCCGTTGCCATTTCTGTGGAGCCCGCAGTGGTCAAGTGATTGTCGGGATTCGGCCGCGCCCCCGGCACCCCACGGTTGACCACGCCCCGCGGCCCTTCCCCTCCCTCCCCGCCCACCACGCGGTGCTCCCGTACTCGTGGAAGCTGCGCTACTCGAAAGCAAGCATGGTGGATTCTTCCGCGGCCTTGTTGCGGTCCACGTCGCGCGCGCCAGAAGAAAGCGGCATGGCGATTTTATCGTCCGGTATCTGGCTATCAACGGGCGTCGGACCAAAGTCTTATTGTGTGCGTTGCCTTTCACGCTCACATTGGTCGAAACGCAATCGTACCCAGATCAGGCTTGCCTGATTCGATGACGACACGTGAACGATGCGTACCCATTCGCATGGCGCTTTCTCCGCCACCCCCTCTATTGTCCCGCCCAGCATGTTGCCGAGTGGCATGTCGGCCGTGCTTGTCGCCGGGTTGATGGTTGGCGTTGCGATAAGGATTCCTCACCCTCGAACATGGGGAGACACATGATGACCAAGGAAAAGACCGCATTCGGCGTTCACTCCGAAGTAGGCAGGTTGCGTAAAGTGATGGTTTGCTCTCCCGGGCTCGCGCATCAGCGACTCACACCCAGCAACTGCGACGAGCTACTTTTCGACGACGTCATGTGGGTCAGCCAGGCCAAACGCGACCACTTCGACTTTGTCACGAAGATGCGCGAGCGCGGCGTCGATGTCGTCGAGATGCACAACATGTTGACAGAGACGGTGCACAACCCGGAAGCACTGAGCTGGATACTCGACCGCAAGATTCGCACGGACACGGTGGGCGTCAGCCTCGCACAGGAAGTGCGTCATTGGATCGAGGGGCTCGAACCGCGCCACATCGCGGAGTTCCTGATAGGCGGCGTGGTGGCCGAGGACGTGCCTGACACCGAGCACAGTGGCATTCTGAAGATGTACAGGCAATATCTGGGCTATTCGAGCTTCGTTCTGCCGCCTCTGCCGAACACTCTCTTCACGCGCGATACGACATGCTGGATCTACGGCGGCGTTTCGCTCAATCCCATGCATTGGCCTGCCCGTCGCCAGGAGACGCTGCTCACTTCCGCCATCTACAAGTTCCATCCTGACTTCGCCTCAGGAGACTTCCAGATATGGTATGGCGATCCCGATAAGGATCACGGGTCGGCCACGCTTGAAGGTGGCGACGTCATGCCGATCGGGAACCGTGCGGTTCTGGTCGGCATGGGCGAACGCACGACAAGGCAGGCTATCGGCGAACTGGCCCAGTCGCTTTTCAGTAAGGGCGTGGTCGACCGGGTCGTCGTTGCGGGCCTGCCAAAGTCACGCGCCGCGATGCACCTCGATACGGTGTTCAGCTTTTGCGACCGCGATCTCGTCACGATCTTCCCGGAAGTAGTCAACCAGATCGTTGCCTTCTCGGTACGCGCGGACGAATCGAGCACATCCGGGCTCACTATTCGCCGCGAAGAAAAGCCGTTCGTCGACGTAGTGGCGGAAGCGCTCGGCCTGCCTCGTTTGCGCGTGGTCGAGACCGGTGGAAACAGTTTTGCCGCGGAACGAGAACAGTGGGATGACGGCAATAACGTGGTCTGCATCGAGCCTGGCGTGGTGGTGGGGTACGACCGCAACACCTACACGAATACGCTCCTACGTAAAGCCGGCGTAGAAGTCATCACGATTGCGGCCAGTGAGTTGGGGCGCGGCCGGGGCGGCGGTCATTGCATGACATGCCCGATCAGCAGGGATGCGGTCGATTTTTGAATGGCACCCCAATGCCCGCCAGTCAATCCGACTACCTCCCGCCGAACTCATCTCTGACGGAGAAGCAACATGGCCTTTAATCTGCGAAACAGAAGTCTTCTTAGCCTCGTGCATCACACCAGCAGGGAGTTGCGGTATCTGATCGACCTCTCCAGAGACCTCAAGCGCGCGAAATACACGGGCACGGAACAACAGCATCTGAAAGGCGTCAACATCGCGCTGATCTTCGAAAAGAGCTCGACGCGCACTCGTTGCGCGTTCGAAGTCGCCGCCTATGATCAAGGTGCCAACGTCACTTATATTGATCCGAGTTCGTCGCAGATCGGGCATAAGGAAAGCATGAAGGACACTGCCCGGGTACTCGGGCGCATGTACGACGCTATCGAATATCGCGGCTTCAAACAGGAAATCGTCGACGAACTCGAGCAATATGCCGGCGTACCCGTGTTCAACGGTCTGACAGACGAGTATCACCCCACCCAGATGCTGGCCGATGTGCTGACGATGAGGGAGAATACGGACAAGCCGCTTCCTGCCATCAGTTACGCGTACCTGGGCGACGCTCGCAATAATATGGGCAACTCGTTGCTCCTCATCGGCGCGAAGCTCGGCATGGACGTAAGGATCGGCGCGCCGAAAGCGCTTTGGCCACATGAGGATCACGTCGCAATGTGCCAGCAGTTTGCCGCGGAAACAGGAGCACGTCTAACGTTGACCGAAGATCCGAAGGTTGCCGTCAAGGGTGTCGATTTTGTGCATACCGACGTGTGGGTGTCGATGGGCGAACCCGTTGAAGCCTGGAAAGAGCGCATCCAGATGCTCCTGCCCTACCAGGTCAATATGGACATGATGAAAGCCTCCGGAAATCCTCAAGTGCGGTTCATGCATTGTCTTCCTGCGTTTCATAACAGTGAAACAAAGGTCGGCAAGCAGATCGCTGCCCAATATCCGAATCTCGCGAACGGCATCGAAGTCACGGAAGAGGTCTTCGAATCGCCGTTGAACATCGCATTCGAACAGGCAGAGAACCGGATGCATACGATTAAAGCTATTCTGGTCTCGACACTCGCGGACCTCTGATCCGGCGGGACTGAATTTCATCAACGGTCATGTCCAGGCAGGGACCGTCACTCGGGAGCGCATCATGCGGATAGTCGTTGCATTAGGTGGGAATGCGCTACTGCGCCGTGGCGAGCCTATGACCGCCGAAAATCAGCGAGCCAACGTACGAATTGCAGCCGAACAGATTGCCCAGATCGTACCGGACAACGAAATCGTCATCGCGCATGGCAATGGTCCTCAGGTCGGCCTGCTCGCGCTGCAAGGCGCGGCCTATAAAGATGTGGAAACCTATCCGCTAGACGTTCTCGGCGCGCAAACCGAGGGCATGATCGGCTATATGATCGAACAGGAACTGGGCAACCTGCTGCCCTATGAAGTGCCTTTCGCTACGCTTCTGACGCAAGTCGAAGTCGATGCGGCCGATCCCGCATTTCAACATCCCACCAAGCCGATCGGCCCCGTCTACACCCAGGAAGAAGCCACACGTCTCGCCGCAGAGCGAAACTGGACGATCGCCCCTGACGGCGACAAGTTTCGCCGTGTGGTCGCGAGCCCGCGCCCCAAGCATATATTCGAAATACGGCCGATCAAATGGCTGTTGCAGCATGGCACGATCGTCATCTGCGCGGGTGGCGGGGGCATTCCCACCGTGTATGACGAGCACCACAAGCTGTCCGGGGTCGAGGCTGTTATCGACAAGGATCTGTGTTCAGCATTGCTCGCACAGGAACTCGACGCCGACATGTTGATCATTGCGACCGACGTCAACGCGGCCTACGTGGATTGGGACAAGCCAACCAGAAAAGCGATCTCGGTCGCCCATCCCGATGCGCTGGAAGAGCTGGGTTTCGCGGCGGGATCGATGGGCCCGAAGGTCATGGCTGCGATCGAGTTTGCCCGAAACACCGGCAAGGATGCAGTGATCGGCGCGCTGCCCGATATCGTTGCCATCACCGAACGCCGCGCGGGAACACGCATCAGTACTGGTGAGCGCGGAATTCAGTATTCCAGCTAGGCCGTAAAGGAAGGCGCACGATGGAACACCCGGCTCAATCGACCCGGCCGCCGGAATCCGGACGTCAGATGGTCCGACCCGCGGTCGACCTTGCCCGAATCGTGCTGGCTGTCAGCGCGCTTTTTCTGCTGGTCGGCGGTAGTCTGTACATCGTGCATCCCTTCGTGCCCGCCCTGATGTGGGCTACGACGATCGTCGTGACGACCTGGCCGCTCATGCTGAAGATCCAGCGGTACCTGCGCGGAAGCCGGGGGTTGGCGGTGACAGTGCTCCTGCTGCTCGAGATCGTCGTTATCTGCATACCGGCATACGGCGCTGTCTCCACGCTTGCCGACCATGCAGCAGACATCATGGCCTTCGTCAAAGCGCTGCCCAACTATGCGCTTCCGTCCCCGCCCCACTGGCTCGCCAGCCTGCCGCTGACAGGGAGTCTTGTGCGCGAGTGGCAATCGCTATCCGACGCGGGCCCCGGCGGCATGCTCGCAAAATTGCAGCCTTATGCGGCTGTCGCCGCCAGGTGGATGGTGATTCAAGTGGGCCTCGTTGGCTCGTTTGCCGTGCAACTGATCCTGCTGATCATCATTTGCGGACTGCTCTTTGCCAAAGGCGAATCGGCCGTCCAGCTCGTGACGGGCCTGGCCTTGCGTGTCTCGCCGGAAAACGGCGCGAACATCGTGCATCTCACGGGCCAGTCGATCCGCGCAATCGCGTTGGGCGTCGTGGTGACGGCAGTCGTTCAGGCTTCGCTCGGCGCGGCCGGCATCTGGATCGCGGGCATTCCGTTTGCCGGCGTGCTGAGCGCCCTACTGCTCCTGATGTGCCTCGTGCAGATCGGACCGCTTCTGCCGATGCTCGGCTGCGTCGCCTATCTGTTCATGCATGACGCTCGATTGCCGGCTATTTTGCTGCTCGTCTGGACCATTGGCGTTTCAGTGCTCGACAACATTCTGCGCCCCATCCTGATTCGCCGCGCAATAGCACTGCCAATGGTGCTTATCCTCACTGGTGTAATAGGCGGTCTGCTCGCCTTGGGACCGGTGGGCCTGTTCATCGGCCCGGTCATCCTCGCAGTGACTTATCATCTGCTCATAGCGTGGATCGAGGCTCCCCGAACTTTCGCCGCAGAGAATCCGGATGTCCAACCTCAGCCCCCTCAGCCAGTTGACAGTACGACGCACCCCGTTGCGGACGGGTGAGATGCGAGCGCCTCGTTCAGTCAGGCTGGACTGAGGCAGTGCTCTCATTCTCGAGGAAATCTGCTCCGGTGAGCCGGATGCGTCCTCCACAACGCGGCCGCATTGCCCGGCTCACAGCCTCCCGTATCTTTACCTGGCCAAGCGCGAACGCCAGCAGCGTCTGCCTGTTCGAATGGTCGGCCGCGCCGAGCACTTCGCACGCCGTGTCGCGATCAAGAGAGAATGCACAATAGCCCCAGCCGAAAGCGTGTGCTGAAAAGCAAAGCGTATTTTCGTCGCTAAAGAGCGGGGAGCTGATCTGAATGATTGTCGTATCCATTGCGTTCATGATGGCACCGCCTTTGACGGTTGGATCACGCCATGATGTTGAGGCCCCCGTCGATATACAACGTTTCGCCGGATAGCCGCCGCGCGTACGGCGTCGCAAGAAATGCACAGGTGTAGCCCACATCCATGATGTCGACCACCTCGCCCAGAGGCGCACGCTGCACGGCCTCGTTCAACATCAGTTCGAAATCCTTGAGCCCGGACGCCGCGCGCGTTTTGAGTGGACCGGGAGAAATGCTGTGCACGCGGATGCCCCTCGGCCCGAGTTCGTGCGCCAGATAGCGCGTACAGGCTTCCAGGGCGGCTTTGACAGGGCCCATCACGCTGTAGTTCGGCACCACTTTATTCGCACCGTAATAGCTCATCGTCAACAACGTACCGCCTTCTTTCATTAGCGGCGCGGCGAGGCGCGCCATTCGTACGAACGAATGGCAGGATATATCCATGGCGCTTAGAAAGCCCTCACACGAAGAATTCAACAACCCGCCATGCAGATCCGACTTTGGCGCCCATGCGATGGCGTGCACGACAATGTCGAGTTGCCCCCACAGTTCGTCGATTTTCCCGAAGACTGCTTCGAGCTCGCCCTCCCGCGTCACGTCTAGCGGCATGAAGATCTGCGCATCGAGCGATTTCGCGAGCGGCTCCACGTAAGGCTTTGTCTTTTCATTCGCGTAAGTGATCGCAAGGCTGGCCCCAAGCTCGTGAAACGCCTTCGCGCATCCATACGCAATCGAGTGTTCGTTAGCGATACCCGTGACTAGCGCTTTCGCATCCTTCAGGATCAAACGCGGTTGCTCGATCGGCATGATAAAACTCCTGGATAGGGCTCTTGGGTGCTGGCAAGCGTGACACTTCGCGTCGTGGACCTATGCTCATGATTTCAACGCGTGGACAGCCGCCTGCGTGTGGCGGGCAATCATGAGTTCCTCGTTTGTGGCAACAACCCAAACCGCCACCTTGCTCGACGGAAGGCTGATCAGCGGACCGCCCCTCTGATTCGCCACGTTATCGAGCTCGGCTCCCAGCCACGCCGCGTCCATCACGACACGCTCGCGAATCGTGGCCGCGTGCTCGCCGATTCCGGCAGTAAACACCAGCCCGTCAATGCCCTTCATCGCCGCAGCAAGGCTGCCGATTTCGCGCGCAATCCGGTAGACGTAGACATCCAGCGCAAAACGGGCGCGTGGCTCGACGCTGTTCAGCAACACACGCATGTCGCTCGACACGGCCGACATGCCGAGTAAGCCTGATTGTTTGTAGATCAGATCCTCGACGGCCCGCGCATCCATCTTCAGTTCATCGAGCAGATAGAGAATCACGCCCGGGTCGAGGCTTCCGCAACGCGTTCCCATCGGCAGGCCGTCTACCGCCGTGAATCCCATCGTACTGGCTACGCTCTTGCCACCAACCATCGCGCACAGGCTTGCGCCATTGCCGAGATGCGCGACGATGGTCCGGCCAGCCGCAGCCGTCGGCGAAATCTCCGGCAACACGCTTGCGATGTATTCGTACGACAGCCCGTGAAACCCATACCGCCGCACGCCCCGCTCCGTAATGGCCACAGGCAACGCGTAGGCGCGCGACGTCTCGCTCTGCGTGTGGTGAAATGCCGTGTCGAAGCACGCAACCTGCGTAACGTCCGGACGCAACTGCGAGATGATCCGGATAGGCTTCAGGTTATGCGGCTGATGCAGCGGCGCAAGTGGAGCGAGCTTCTCGAGTTCGTCGACGATAGCCGGTGTCGCCACAACGGCATCGGAGAATCGCTGGCCGCCATGCACGACCCGATGACCGACCGCCGTCAGGCGATGCCCGTCGCCATGGCTGCGCAGAAACGCGGAGAGATACTCGATCGCGCCCAGATGGCCGAGTTCGTAGCCCGCACCCCATTCCTTGCTACCGGCCTCACCATGCCGATCCGTCGCGCTGAAACGCGGGACCGTGTACAGCGCTTCGATCTGGCCGCGCAAAACGAGGTCGAGGTCGGCCGTTCCCGCATCGAATGCGGAGAATTTCAGGCTTGAAGAGCCGGCATTCAATACGAGGATCACGTCGGCCATGGCGTCACCCGACGATCTTGCCGGCCTCACGCCGGGCCTTGGCGACAAGCGCCGCGACCGCGCACGAGGCAAGACGTGTCGTCACGGAGTCCGCGCGACTCGTCAGAATGATCGGCACGCGCGCGCCAAGCACAATACCCGCCGCATCCGCGCCGGCAAGAAAGGACAGGCTTTTGGCGAGCATGTTTCCCGCCTCCAGGTCCGGCACCATCAGCAGGTTGGCGCGTCCGGCAACCGGTGAGTCGATCTGCTTGATTCGTGCAGCTTCGAGGTTGATTGCATTGTCGAGCGCGAGCGGACCGTCGACCAGTGCGCCAGTAATTTGCTGGCGATCCACCATTTTGCAAAGTGCGGCGGCTTCGACCGTGGACGGCACTTTCGGATTGACGGTTTCGGTGGCGGACAGAATCGCCGCACGCACTTCCGGAAACTGCAACGCGTGTCCCAGATCGATCGCGTTCTGCAGGATGTCGACCTTCTCTTCGAGCGACGGCGTGATATTCACCGCGGCGTCGGTAATGATCAGCGCTTCGTCATATTGCGGCACGTCCATGATGAAGCAATGACTGATGCGCCGCGCCGTTCGCAGTCCGGTATCCCGCTTCACGACTTCCGCCATCAACTCGTCCGTGTGCAGACTGCCTTTCATCAGTGCCTCGGCCTTGCCTTCGCGCACGAGCTGAACCGCCGCGGCAGCCGCCGCGTGGCTGAACGGCGCGTCGATGATCGGATAGGGGGATATATCAATGCCATGCTCAGCGGCAAGCGACTCGATGCGTGCGCGTGGCCCGACGAGCAACGGCGCAATCAGGCCCATCTTTGCTGCCTCGACGGCTCCTTCGAGTGAACTGCGATCGCATGGATGCACGACGGCTGTCGGCAAAGCCGGCAAATTTTTGCAGTACTCGATCAGACGCTGATACTTCGCATGCTGGGCTTCCATCGGCTTTCCTATCGTCGGTTCTGCTGTGGCGTGCGGGCTCATCGGCGCACCCGGTCGGGCACCGCAACCGGACGCTTGCGTTCGGGGCGCGGCATGAGTACCGAGCGGATGCGTTCGAGGGCCGACCGTTGCGCGTCGGTAGGCGCTGAATTCAGTACGCGCTCGTCCGCGACTAGTTTGTCGATCAACTCGAGAAAGCGGCTTCTGTCCTCGTCATGTGCGAGTAGAGTCGGCAGCGTGGCGATCGCCTGATCGGGTTCGTAGCTGGCGATAATTTCCTGTTCGCCACGAATGCGCCGCCACTGGTCGGCAGCAATGTCGGGAAGATAGTCAGCGTAGCTCTCAGCCAATTCCTTGCGCATCTCCAGGCGGGCCAGCGGTAAGGGCTCGCCCTTGCGCGCGAGAAGAAAAGCCGCGCGGGCCAGCGCCTCGGTGTAGCCACCCTCTCCGATCGCCTGAAGCGCTGTGCGCACAAAGGGCAGATCACGAGGATCGGTCGGGACCGAATCCGTGCGGTTCGCATGCGGATTGCGGTCGGCGAGATAGATCGAGTAGAGATTCCCGTAGATGCCGAAAAACGTTGCCTCGGTCGCGGCATCGCGCATTGCCCGGTAATAGTCGAGCGAAGCGCTCACGATGTCGGACCCGGTTTTCTCGGCCTTATGCCACGGGTTTTCTGGATCAACCGGTTGGCGGTTCTCCTTGACCGCCTTGGCGGCAGGATGCAGCCAGCCGAGCCAGGGGTTCATGTCGGACAGTGCCCACCGCTGGAAACGAAGCGGATGAAACTCGCGCAACATGCGGGCCGTCGTCTCGTTGCTCAACGACTGCACGATGGGTTGGGTGAAGAGTTCGTACGCCCGCTGATTGAAGTCTGACAGAGCGGCAACCGCTTCGAACGGCTTCTCGTCCACGCGCTCGAAACGGTTGAAATGCGCGGCGATCTCTTCGAGCCGATGTTCGCTGAATTCGACTTCGTATCCGATTTCCCCCGATGCGCTCTTTACTTCCTTGATCGACATGCCGTATAGGCCCGGCGGGAACGTCTCGATCGTTTCCAGAACGGAAACGATCTGCGTATGTTCCTTTCTTGCGACTTTGCCGGATACAAAGATGCCAAGGTGACCGATGTCCTGATGCATGAGACCAACGATCACCTGCCCGCGCGACTTGATTTCTTCCGTACTCTTATAAATATCGGCGACCCAATTGAACGCCTGTTGAGGTGGCGTGATGTTGTCGCCCATCGAAGCGAAGAGAATGATCGGCGAGCGGATCTCGCGCAAATCGAATGGCTTCCCGCCGCTGCTGCTCACTTCGCCAGACCACAGCTTGTTGCCGACGAAGAGATTGCGTGTGATCCACTCAATTTCCTCGCGATTCATCAGGTAGTAGCTGCCCCACCAGCGCTCGAACTCCAGATAACGGGGCGGCTCCGTATCGATGTTCGAGAACAGATGGTAATACTTGTCCCATAGCGAATTGGCGGGGTTCAGGTTTTCGAAGTTCTGGACCAGATGGGCACCGTCGAACTTGCCGTCGCCGAGATCCGCCGCATACGACGCGAGCCACGAACCGCCGAGGATCCCGCCCGCGTATCGCATTGGATTGTCGCTCTCACCTTCGCTCCACGCGCCGCTCCAGTACGACATCGGCGCACCATTGATAACGACGGGTCCGGTCTCGCCTGGATCGGAACTGGCCAGCATCATCGCGGCCCAGCCGCCCTGGCAGTTGCCGATGATAGCCGGCTTCGGGCCTGACGGATGCCGCGAACGCACCTTCCTCACGAACTGCTGCTCTGCCGTGCAGACATCGAGCAGTGTCTGACCAGGTTCGGGATCACGAAAGAACACCACGAAATACACAGGATGTCCCGCGCGAAGTGCCACCCCGGCTTGCGAGTCGTCCTTGAAGCCACCGATGCCCGGGCCATGTCCCGCGCGGGGATCGATGATGAGATAAGGGCGCTTGTTCGCGTCCACCACCACGCCTTTGGGCGGGCGAAGCTGGAGTAGCGCATAGTTCACGGGCCGCTCGAATTGCCGCCCGTCGAGAATGACGTCGTAGTCGAAATGCAGCACGGGGGTCGGCCCTTGCGCGCTTCGCTCCACGAACTCGGTGCCGCGCTCGACCAGAACGTCCCAAAACAGCAACGAGCGCTGCGCAACGTCGATCGCGTACTGCCATGCCTGCAATGGGTCGAATGGCGCAGCCACTGTATGTGCGGCATGCTTGACGGCACGATCGCCGTCAAACGCATCGCGCACACGTTGAGTCAACCGTTCCTGTGCGCCCCCTGTGCGCTTCTGCAACACGCGAGTAATCTTCGTGGCGATATCCTGACTGCGGGACAACTGTGCTCCTGCATCCATTGCGCAACCCTCGGAAAGGAACAAGAAATGATCACCAGCGGGAGACGGCAGCCACGTTCTTCATACCTGCACGCACGCTTTGAGTAGCGTAGCGTCCAGCATGCAACGTTCGCTACACGGGGTGCGCGCAGCGCACCAGCCCGACCCGAAATCGTTTCATGGTATGGCCCGTGGCTATCGCATGAAATCGGACCAAAGTCTTATTCCTGTGTGATCAGGCGACCGGTACGCTGCGTACATCGTGCCCTCTTCTACACTTTAAATTTTGCGGCCAGCCAGGTTGCCTATGGCCGCCTGCCCAAGCCGACCATGAGGCATCGTCCATGCCGTTGGGCTCTCATGCGCACTGCCGCAGCCGGATTTCTGTTTCCGGTCGGCGTGGCGTGTGCGCAAGAACTCGAACCGCGCACCTATTCTCCGTCTCCGGTCGGCACGCATTTTCTGGTCTCATCGTGGTCGCACTTGTCCGGCGACGTCCTGACGGATTCGTCCTTGCCCATCTCGGGGGTACGTGCACAGTTCAATCTGTGGTCACTCGCCTATGTGTCGACGTTTGGCTTTCTCGGGCACACGGCATCGCTGGGGATAGCGCTGCCGTTCGCGCGCGGGAACGTCAGCGGAGATGTTCTCGATTCGGCAACAGAGGTCCATCGTTCTGGCCTGGGCGATATGCGGCTGCGCTTCGCCTTCAATCTGTTCGGCAATCCGCCATTGCCTCCGGATGCGTTTGCCGCGCATGAATCCGCAACCGCGGTCGGGACCAGCTTGACGATCATCGCGCCCACGGGACAATACGTTGGGTCACGATTAGTCAACATCGGAACCAACCGATGGTCATTCAAGCCGGAGTTCGGCGTGTCGCAGACTCTTGGCAAGTGGTTCGTCGATGGGTCCGCGGGGGTATGGTTCTTTACGAGCAACAATGAGTTCTTTAACGGTGCGCAGCGAACTCAGGCCCCGCTGATGACTTTTCAATTGCACGGCGGCTACACGTTCCGCCCCGGGTTCTGGCTTGCCGGCGACCTCGGATACACCAGTGGCGGCCGGACCTCGACCAACGACGTGGAAGCGGAAGATCGACAGGCCAACGTGCGATACGGTGTGACGGTGTCCGCACCGATTGCGCGCGGATGGTCCACCAAGCTCGCGTTATCGCATGGTCTTGTGACCCGTGCAGGTGGCGACTTTACGTCCGTTACCCTGACGCTGCAGTATCGATGGTTCGACCGATAACTCCATCTCGCCACTGCAGCCACGTTTGCTTCCGCTCGCAAGGCCGAAAAAAACGTGGCTTCAGATAAGCTCTTTAAGCCTCGCGCGCCCTGAGAAATCTGAAGAACTCCACACCTTCCTGCAAGCGCCGTTTCATCATCTCCCAACTGACCAACATCTCGCGGACAATTTCCCAGATCTTTGCCGGTCTGAAGTAGAAGCGTTTATAGAATTCCTCGACGCCACGATAGATCTCTTCGCGCGACAAGTGCGGATAGCCGATTGCTGAAACCTGGACCCCCGTGGAACTGACGAGGTTGATGACCTTGCTCTCTTGCAGCCAGCCATTCTCGATTGCTTGCTTGTGAAGGCTCGTACCCGGATAGGGCGCCGCAAGCGACACCTGGATCGTGTGCGGATTAATCTCTTTCGCGTATTGGATGGTTTTCTGGATCGTCTCGCGCGTTTCACCCGGCAGCCCCAGAATGAAGGTGCCGTGGATCTTGATGCCGAGCTTACGGCAATCTTCAGTGAAGCGCCGTGCCATATCGGTTCGCAGGCCTTTTTTGACATTCACGAGAATCTGGTCGTCGCCTGATTCGTAGCCGACAAGCAGGAGCCGCAGGCCATTCTCCTTCATCACCTTGAGGGTGGAATAAGGCACATTCGCTTTCGCGTTGCACGACCACGTCACACCTAACTTGCCAAGACCACGGGCGATTTCCTCGGCTCTCGGTTTCAGATCGGTAAACGTGTCGTCGTCAAACATGATCTCCTTGATTTCGGGCATGTTGTCCCTGATCCATTTCACTTCTTCAAGAACATTCTCGACCGACCGCGTGCGATAGCGATGACCTCCGACCGTTTGCGGCCAGAGGCAAAAGGTGCACCTCGATTTGCAACCTCGCCCCGTATAGATGGAAACATACGGATGCTTGAGGTAGCCACTGAAATAATTCTCTGTCTTGAGGTCGCGCTTGTAGATGGGCGCAACGAATGGCAACTCGTCCATATCTTCAAGAATGGGCCGGGCTTCGTTGTGCATGATTGCGCCGTCGGGCAGACGGTAGCTCAGGCCGAGAATCGACTCGAACGGAAGACCCTGCGCAATGTCGCGACACGTGAAGTCGAATTCCTCGCGGCACACGAAGTCGATAGCGTCGCATGCCGTAAGCGATCCATGCGGATCGACGGCGACTTTCGCGCCAACCATCCCGACCCGTATCGTGGGCTTGCGCTTCTTTAAGTGCTCTGCGAATTGCGCGTCGCTCGGAAACGAAGGTGTGCTCGTATGAATGATGACGAGGTCACACTCTTGAGCAATATCTAGCGACGCCTCCAGCGACAGGCCATCTGCTTGCGCATCCAGAACGCGGCTATTCTCGATCAGCGCGGCGGGCTGGGCGAGCCACGTCGGATACCAGAATGAACGGATCTCGCGCTTCGTCTGGAAACGGGACCCTGCTCCACCATCGAAGCCATCGAATGAAGGTGCCTGCAAAAACAGTGTTTTCATAGATGCTCTCGAAGAAAATGGCCTGCATGCGCGGAATCCATCACCCGCCGAAACTCGCTGGGCGTCGGCAACGCACGGGAAGTTGATTCATGCACTCAACGTTGAGTCGGTCGCTGCAATAGATGGCATTGACGCTACCCTCCCCACAACGAAATGCGCAGACAGCAAGCGCAGACAGCAAGAATAGATAGAACCATCATCGCCCCATGAAACCGAATGGGATTGAAGCAGCGGAGCGGAATGGCCGCTGTCGCCAGGAAACGAAGGGACGTTCAAGAATACTACGAATCTCGCGCTCGACAGGAAGGGTTTTTTTCGCCTAGTCTAGTTAGGGATGCCGTGAGATGAGGTTACCCGTTGGCGAACTGTAAGCACTGCGGGTTGCTATGACCGCCAGGCAAATTAACCACCCCGGGTGGGTGACGTTCAGCGCCGGCCTGCCGCCATCTGCGTCCCGGGACGTGTGCGGCGTTCTTGTCATCGCGTGACGCTGGAATGAAAGTCGGCGCAAAAAAAAGAGCAACAACAGCTTTCGGCAAAAGGCGACAAACCCCCTATACTTCCGAACATCAACGAATAAGACGTTCCGCCTTCGACGATCCTCTGCACGGGGAACCTATGTTTCTCATCGGGCTTGCGCTTCTGTGCGCCATGGGTGCCGCGCTGGGGATTGTGTATACGCTGCTCGCCGGCGCATTAATGGGGCGTTTCTTTTCCCGTACGACATCGCAGCCCACCTGCTTTCCGCCCGTCACGATCGTCAAACCGCTGCACGGTGACGAGTGGTCCTTGCTTGGCAACCTGTCGAGCTTCTGCGAGCAGGACTATCCAGGCCCGGTGCACTTCCTGTTCGGCGTGCACGACGCGGAAGATCCAGCGTTGCAAACGGTCGAACAACTGCGTCTGCTATACCCCAGAGCACATATCACCGTCGTGGCTGATGCGCGACTCTATGGTCCCAATCGAAAGATGAGCAACATTCTCAACATGTTGCCCGAGGCGCGGCATGATGTGCTGGTGTTCGCGGACAGCGACGTGAGCGTGAGCAGCGGTTATCTGCGCAATGTGATCGGCGAGTTGCAGAAGCCTGGCGTGGGCCTCGTCACCTGCATCTATCGCGGACAGCCCGATCCGGGTTTCTGGCCTCGCCTGTCGGCCATGGCGACCAATTACCAGTTCCTGCCCAGCGTCGTCACGGGTCTTGCGCTTGGCCTCGCGCGTCCGTGCTTTGGGCAGACGATTGCAATGCGGCGCGCAACGCTCGAGAAGATTGGTGGCTTTGCCAAGTTCGTGCATCACCTGGCGGAGGACCATGCGATCGGCGAAGCGGTGCGCATGACTGGCGAGAAGGTGGTGATTCCGCCGTTCACGGTGTCTCACGCCTGCGGCGAGACCAGCGCCGCCAAGCTGATTGCGCACGAATTGCGCTGGAGCCGAACCATCCGGACAATCGATCCACTCGGCCATCTGGGCTCAGCGCTGATTCATCCATTCGCCTTTGCCCTGTTGGCCGTGCTGCTTTCCGGAGGCGCCGCCTGGGCCTGGCTGCTTGCGGCGCTCGCGCTGCTCGCGCGGCAAGCGTTGAAAGTCCTGTCGGACCGCTCGCTGGGGCAGCCACTTCGCGGCCTGTGGCTTCTGCCGTTCTGGGACATCGTGTCCTTTTCGATCTTCCTGGCGAGTTTTCTGTCGACGCGGGTCAACTGGCGCGGCTTCAGTTTCAAGGTAGATGGCAACGGCCTGTTAACGCCGGTCAGGACAAATGACGGTAGTGCGGATTCAAGTGGCAGGTTGCGCGACTTCGAAGCTGCGGGCCCGGAAACAGCAAAGTATCCTAACGCTGTCGATGAAGCTATCTGATAAGGATAACTATCCTCGATTTTACAAATAGCCAGTGACCAACAAAATGAATGTTGATTACGGTTTTGCGTCAGCCAGCCCATTCACCGATAACACGCTGGATCTTTCGTCGCGTTGCCCTGGACACAATTCACGCGTCAAGGCGGTCGGCGCCGCGTCGTCCCTTCGAGCGTAACGGATCCACGTGACAGCAGCGCGCGCCCCACTCCGTTCATCGAGCCGCGGCGCAACGCTCCATGAAAGCGAGACTGCCAGACGCGATCACCTTTAGCGGAGGCTTTCATGCTTAACCGACTTGCATTTCTGATCATGGCTTACACGGGGTTGGTGCTCGCGGGCTGCACCCCACCGCATCAACAGGTAGCCGCTGGCGCAGATCAGTCCGAACTTGTTGCACGCCTCGGCCCGCCGAAGGAAACGTACGATCTACCAAACGGCGGCAAGCGGCTGATGTGGCCGACCCAGCCCATGGGAACGACGACGACGGCAGCGGACATCGACGCTTCAGGCAAAGTGCTCGGTGTCCGGCAAGTACTTCGAGACAATGAGTTCCATCGTGCCGAGGTCGGAAAGTGGACCCGGGACGACGTGTTAGTCAACTTCGGCCGCCCTTTCGAAACCTCCTACTTCAAGCGCGTGAGCCGGGAGGTCTGGTCCTACCGGTACATGGAGAACAACATCGATCATCTGATATACAACTTCTATTTCGACGATCAGGGCGTGCTGCGGCAAACGCAGCGATCACCCGATCCCCAATTCGATCCCAGCCAGCGCAATCGGTTCTAATCACATCGAGCAGACAATGCCTTTATCTCACCCGTAAGCAGTCGAGCCGGCCGGCTTCGAACTTTGGCGCCGGCGGCAGTTGAGCTTGATGGAAAGCCAGAGCATCGACGTGCGTTGATCAAACGGCAGACGGGCGCTTTGTCGCGCGTAGGAATCACGCGCAACTGCAGGACGGGTAGAAGTGAGCGAGAGCAGCCGTCTTCGAGCTCACGCTTGACTAACGCAGCTTACATGCCGCCAAACGGTTTCTTGACCGTCAGCTTGTTGCTCACCGACGTCACGCCTGGGACGCTTCTCGCGATCGCCTCGGCCTTGGCGATCTGGGCAGTCTCCGCAACTGTGCCGTTCAGTGTCACCGCGCCGTCCTTCGTGGTGACACTGATGTCTCCGGCGTTGATCTCCTTGTATTTGCCGATGGCGGCGTACACCTTCCGGCGCAGCGCGCGATCAGCTTTCCTCCCCGTGGGTGCGGCCGCACCCGATGCCGCCTGCGCCGACGAGCCTTGCGCAACAGCTGGTGCGCTGGCTACCTGCGCGGTCTGGGACCACGCGCTCATGGACACCGCAGCGCCCAACGCGGCGATCGTCAATCCGAGTGCCTTGGTTTTCTTCATGGTTCTGCTCCGTTTGATAGGGATGGCGGGATCAGAAGGTATGGCGAATGCCAACCATCGCCGCCGTGGTCGAGACGCCGGGCGCGACCGGTGTGCCATAGACGATCGTCTGGTTCATGGTTCCCTTGTTGTCCACATAGCCGACCTGCGCGTAAGCCCTAGTCGCCTTCGACAAGCTGTATTCCGCGCCCACCGCGATTTCGCTCGAGTGATTCGCCGAATTGTTTCGGTCCTTCAGATAGTAGTAGCCGGACGTCACCTTGAAGACCGGATTGAACTGGTAGCCAAGGCCGCCCGAAATCATCTCGAAGTCGTAGGTGGTGCTCTTCGCCGGATTCTTGCCGACGCTGTACGAGGCGGACAACGAGAATCCGCTGATCGTGTACATCGCGCCGAAATAATAGAAGCGGTTATTGGCGAGGCCTGTCGCCGGAACGGCCGGACCCGTCGGGTAATTGGCCGGGTATGGATTGGTGTCGTGCCCGTTGTAGTACACCGCGGCCAGATTCAGACCGTAGTTCGAATACTTGAGCACGGCCGACTCTCGCGTGCCGCCCTGGAACTGCCCTGCGTTGCCTCCCGGCGCGAACTCGAGCGCGAGCGACGCGCCATAGAATTTCGGCGACGAGTAGACCAGCGCGTTACTGTCATACAGCGCACCGATCGGAGCGTTCGTGCTGGTGCCGGGCCAGCCGGCCGCCTGATTCATGCCCAGCCAGGCGGTCAGGATGCTGCCAAAGTACTGCGCGCCGCGCACGTCCGTTTCCGACATCGCGTAGATCATCGGGATGATCTGCCGGCCGGCGTCGAACGTGCCGAACGGTCCCGTTGCTCCAATCGTCGCAAACTGGTTGAAGAGCGCGGTCGTGCCCGGCGTGTCGGACAGCCCGAACTTGCCGTTGGTGGTGTTGAACGTGCCTTGCAGCTTGAACGTGATTTTGTATCCGCCGCCGATGTCTTCGCTTCCCTTCAGCCCCCAGAAGCTGGAGTAAATGCCGCCGTCCTTGAGTTGATAAACATGCCCCAGGTTACGCGCGTTCGGCTGAAACAATGCGGCTGTGGTGCTCTGATACAGCAGTCCGGCGTCGAGTACGCCGTAAAGCGTGACCGACGACTGGGCATGAGCGGCCGCTGAAAAAACTATCAGCACTGCCAGGCTGCTTGACTTGAATTTCATTGTGTCTCCTCCAGGTGTGGCGCGCGCCGGGTGGCCCGGCTACTTATGGCTTGTTGCTTGAATGAAACGGGGTTGTCACCACGTCGGATACCGGTGTGTGTCGCGATGCGGCATCGCATGCCGGTGCCTGCACGGTACCGATGACCGGATCCTCGACACTCACGAACAGCTTTCCGTCGATGGCACGCACCGGAAAGGTCGTCAGACTCAACCCGCCTGCGCCTGGCATGCAGCCGGTGCGCAGGTCGAAACGCAGACCGTGCGCCGGGCAACTCAGCACGCGGCCGTCGAGACGGCCGTTCGCGAGCGAAGCGCCGTTGTGGGGGCACGCGTTGTCGATGGCGTGGACCGTGCCGCCGATGTTAAACAGGACAATGCTGCGGCCATCGACGAAGGCCAGTTTTCGCTGGCCTGGCGCGAGTTCATCCACCGCACCAACCGGTATCTGACGTGACATTGCCTGTTCCTTTAGTTTTGGACTACTGACACCATGGCGCTTAAAAACGCCTTGGGGATAGTGGATTCCGGTTATTCAAGTTCTTTGATGAACATCTCCGCCATCGGCCACTCGCCAAATCCCGCAGCCGGATTCAGGTGACCGACTTCGCCAAGGTCGACGAGGCGACTGCCCCAGTTGCTCGCCATCGCTTCGACACGTTCGAACTGCGCAAGCGGGTCGTTGCGGCTCGCACCGACAATGCTCGGGAACGGCAGCGGCTTTCGTGGAATAGGCAGCCAGCCGTTCTGAGCGATCGCATCGAAGGCCGGATAGCCTGCCGGCAGCGGCGTCTCAAGGTCGGCCGGTGCGGCAAGCAGTGCGCCGTGAATCTTGCGGCTGTGTTGCTGGGCCCAATGCACGGTGATCATCACGCCCGCGCTGTGGGCGACCAGAATTACCGGGCCATCGACTTTCGCGAGGGCAGCATCGAGCGCGGCGACGCGTGCCGCGCAACTGAGCTTGTCTTGCTCGAGCGGCGGCACCGAGGCTACCTTGGGCAGCCTACGCTCCAGCAGTGTTTGCCAATGCTCGGCGACGTGGTCGCGTAGGCCCGGCACCATAAGGATGGTTGGTGTCATATCGTCTTATCGAAAATCATGAAGCGGTCCCCTGTCGATCAGCGTTAGCGCAAAGCACTATCCCCGATCTCATGCAAGACGGTTGCTGCCCGATCAGTACGGCTTGTCGCCGACAATTCCGGCGCGTTCCATCTTGCGGTGACACGGCGGGTAGTCCATCACTGCATAGTGCTGCGTGCTGCGGTTATCCCAGATCGCGATGCTGTTGGGTTTCCAGCGCCAGCGGACTTGATACTCGGGAATGCAGGCCTGGCTGATCAGGTAGCGCAGCAGGTCACCCGCGCCCGGGTTAGCGTCCTGCCCGAAACGCACGCGCGCCGGCGTGTGGTAGTTGGTGAAATGGGTGGCGAACGCGTTCACGAACAACACCTTCTCGCCGGTCTCCGGATGCGTGCGAACAACGGGATGCTCCGCGTCCGGAAATTGCGCCTTAAGCGCGAGACGTTTTTCGATCGGCATTACGGCACCAAAACTCGCCTCGATGCTGTGGCGAGCGCGCAGATCCGCGATCTGGGTTTTGATGTGATCGGGCAGGTTCTCGTAGGCGAGGACCATGTTTGCCCACATCGTGTCGCCGCCGACCGGCGGACACTCCACGCAGCGCAGGACAGCGCCGAACTGCGGCGCCTCGCGCCACGTGGCGTCCGCGTGCCACGCGTTTTCATAGCGGTCGTTAGGCTGATCCGGGTTCTTGTAAATGCGCACGAGGCCCCGATGTTCCGGATCGCTGCCGGCAACGGGATGGTCCTCCAGTTCGCCGAAACGCCGCGCAAACGCAACATGCTCGGCGCGCGAGATGTCCTGATCGCGCAGGAACAGCACCCGGTGTTGGAGCAGCGCCGCACGGATCTCGGCGAACAGACCGTCGTCGTGGATCGCATCGGCAAGATTCACGCCGATCAGTTCGGCGCCGATGCTGTACGTCAATTGGTCGACTTGCATGGCGTTTTCCTCAAATGACGAAGACTGACGAGCCGGTCGTCTTGCGCGACTCGAGGTCGCGATGAGCCTGCGCTGCGTCTTCCAGCGCGTACCGCTGGTTGAGTTCGATCTTGATGCGTCCGGCGGCGACATGCCCGAAGAGTTCGCCGGCGAGTTCATCCTTCTCGGCGGGATCGGCGATATAGTCCGCCAGCGCGGGCCGCGTCAGGTAGAGCGAGCCCTTCATGGCCAGAATCTGCGGATTGAACGGCGGGATCGGCCCGGAGGCTGTCCCGACGCAGACCATCAGACCACGGCGCCTGAGCGAATCGAGCGAAGCGTCGAAGGTCTCCTTGCCGACGCTGTCGAACACGACGTCCACGCCGACGCCGTTGGTCAATTCGCGCACGCGTTTCGCGACGTCCTCACGGCCGTAGTAGACGATGTGGTCGCAGCCATGAGCGCGGGCCACTTCACCCTTGGCCTCGTTCGAAACGGTGCCAATCACCGTGAGACCCAGCAGCTTCGCCCATTGCGACACGATCAGGCCGACACCGCCGGCGGCAGCATGCAGCAGGATGGTGTCACCCGCCTTGAAATCGTGAATGCGGCGCATCAGGTACGACGAGGTAAGACCTCGCATCGTCATGCCGGCAGCGGTTTCGCAGGAAATCGCATCCGGCAGATTGATGAGCGGCGCCGCCGGGACAAGGCGTTCAGTGCTGTAGGCACCGAGCGTGTTGAGAAAGCCGGTATAGGTGACGCGATCGCCGACGGCGACGTTGGTCACGTCCGGGCCGATTGCCTCGACCACGCCCGCGGCCTCGACACCCATGCCTGCAGGCAGCGGCACGGGGTACAGGCCGGAGCGAAAGTAGGTGTCGGCGAAATTCAGGCCCACTGCTTCATGGCGCAGGCGAACCTGTCCGGGGCCGGGGTCGCCCACTTCAACGTTTTCGTAGCGCAACACTTCCGGACCACCGGTTTCATGGAAACGCACTGCCTTGGCCATATCGAATCTCCTATCCTTTACTCGAACTGCAAATTTATTTGGCCTGTAATGGGTCTGCCCGTCCTGCCTTCGGGCGCACCTGCCAGGTACTAAAGTACGCGGGTAATCGTGGGCTCAGCGCCCGGCCTGTTCGCGCAGTGCATTTACGCGATCGAGGTCGACGCCATAGCTGCGCTTGCCGATGAAGAAGGCGGCCGCCGCAACGAGCGGTGCAAACGGCACGAGTTGCAGCGCGCCGATCAGCCCGATCCGGTCAGCCACGATGCCCGTCAGGACGGCAGCGGGCGCGAGCCCCAGCAAGTTGTTCGCGAGCGTCAGGGTGGCAAACGCCGATGCGTGGATCGACGGCGGGGTGAGGTTCGCCACCATCGCACCCGAGGGGCCGGTAGCGCCCGCACTGAAGAACATGCCGACGCCGATCAGGACGAGCTGTGCCGGGCCCGCAGGCATCCGGAAACCGATCGTGAGCATTACGAAGCAGATCAGGCAGAGGGCGACGGCCGTGCTCCACTTCTTTTCGCGTTCATGCGAGCTGAGCCGGTCGGCCAGCATTCCGCACACCACCATGCCGAAAGCGGTTGCCAGTACGAACACTGCCGCGCTCATCGCCGCTTTGCCGGTGGACATGCCGTAATAGCGGTTCAGGAAGCTGGGCATCCACGCCCATACGGCCGCCGGCACCAACAGATGGATACCGCTGCCGACATAGGCGCACACGACTGACTTCGTCGAAAAGAGCCCTTTCATCAGCGCCCGGAAGCTCATGCATACACCGTGGCTCTGCACTTGCCTGCTCATGCCCGCCGGCTGCAGTCGAGCCAGCTGCTTTTCAGTGACGGCAAACCGGTAGAGCACCAGCAACACGATCCCGAGGGCCGCCATTGCGCCGAACGCCGCGCGCCAGCCGAGATGAGCCGCGACCGCGCCGCCGAGCGCCATGCCCAGCACTGAACCGAATGCCCCTCCGGCCATGAACGCGGCGGTGAGCGTGGAGCGCAACCGAGCCGGAAAGATACTGAGGACAACCGCGATGCCGACACTGCCATAGGCGGCTTCACCGATACCGACGAAGGCACGCGCGAGCAGCATTTCGTTATAGTTCGTCGAGAGCGCGCAGCCGAGCGTTGCGAGGCTCCACATCGCCGCCATCAGGACAATGCTTTTCACGCGGCCCCAGCGGTCGGCGAGCACCGACAGCGGAAAGGTCAGCACGCCGACCATCAACGCGACCACACTGCTCAGCGAGCCCAGCCGGGTGTCGGAAAGATTCCACGTGGCCTTGAGCATTGGAAACACCGCATTCAACACCTGCCGCGACATGTAGTCGGAGAGCAGCAACCCGACCGTCAAGGCAAATACCACCCACGCATACGCGCGCACGCCATGTTGCGTCGTCGATACATCGGCCGTCGTGGGCTCAGCATGCGTGAACATGAGTCGTCTCCTTCGTGTCCAGCTCGTTGGCGGCCGCCTTTTCCCTGTCGGGCAAAAGGGGCCTTTATGGATACCGTGCAACCCTCCCCGGCATACCGGGGATCCCTGCCTTTGAGGAAGCTAGCCTGCGCTGCTTTGGCCGGAACCCGACCTCCGCGAAGCGTCAGCCGCGCTCCGTCCTTTACGCCGCGCGCAGCGGCAGGTTTTTCACACCGGCCTCGCGATTCGGCGCCATGCCGTTGGCCGCGAGCGTCTCGCCGACCGTTTCGTATTGCACACCGATGCGGTAGATGTCGCGCGCTTCCTTGCCGGAAGCGATCTCGCGGCCCAGTTCGCGCGCCACGCGCACGCACTGCTCGATCTGCTGCACCGAGGTCATCCGGTTGCCGTGCTGGTCGATGATCGTGTCTTCGATGCCGCAGCGAGGATGCAGGCCCATGGCCAGCGCCATCATGTTGAACGGCAACACGTTCTTGAGCAGCGATTCGGCCGTGAGCGTGCAGCCGTCCGGCGCGCGATGCACGAAGTTGAAGAAGTTGAACGGGTTCGGGCCGTCGAAGCCCCCGCCGATACCGATCCACGTCAGGTTGAGCGGCCCCTTGTAGGCACCTTTGCGCACGAGGCGATCAAGTGTCTCGAGCGCATGGATGCCCGTCAGCTGGAAATGCGGCTGAATGCCCGAAGCCTGCAGACGGCGCAGGTGCTCCTCGACCCATGCGGGGCCGGCGGGAACCGTCATTTCGCTATAAGCGGCCATGAGCGCGGGATTGGACAACGAGGTGCCCTCCAGGTACGCCGGATAGAGCAACTCCATGATGTTCATCTGCGTGGTGTTGATCGCCACCGTCACCTGATCGGGCTTCGGGTCGAGATCGGCCAGCATGTGACGTGTGTCGTCGGAGAGCCACTTTGCGGCCTGACCGTCGTCTTCCGGCGCGAACGAGATCGAGCCCCCGACCTGGATGATCATGTCCGGCACGGCCGCGCGGACACCCGCGATGAGTTCGTTGAATTTCGACAGGCGCTTGGAGCCCTTGCCATCCAGTTCACGCACATGCAGGTGCAGGACAGTCGCGCCCGCGTTGTAGCAATCGACGGCCTTCTGGATCTGCTCGGCCATCGTCACCGGAATGTCTTCCGGAAAGTCCTCGGGCATCCATTCCGGGCCGTAGGGAGCGGTCGTGATGACAACCTTGTCCTGGTTCTCGGGGTGCAGCGAATCGTCGAGGAATTGCATCGTGATCTCCAATAGGGGGACGGTATTCCGACGCGTGCGACAAGGCCTGTCGCATCAAAACTGGTCGGAACATGATGAACCGTTGAGATCGCACGATACGGCAATCCTGCGCTACACTTTTATGATTGGGCGCCATCCTTTTAGCATTTCATGCCACTGCGCGTTAACACCGAGATGCGCGCACGGTAGGCATTTCATTACCAGACACAGCGGCGGCGCTTGCGAGACGGGTGCGGAGACAAAGGGATGGAAACGATGTTGCGCTCGGTAGCCATGAGCGGCTATTTCGACGTGACGCGGCGGGTCGGACTGAATCCGGTCGAGCTTGCACAGCAGGTCGGGATCGATACCGCGGCGCTTGCCAATCCGGACGATCGCATCCCGGCAGCCGCCGCGTGCCGGCTGCTGGAACTGACGGCCGAAAAGGCCGCATGCCCGACTTTCGCGCTGCAAATGGCCGAGACCCGGCAGAAGTTCGGTACGGGTGTCGTCAATCTCCTGCTCGCGCACAAGCGCACGCTGCGCGAAGTGCTGCTGGCCACCGTCGAATACCGGCATCTGTTGAACGAAGCCTTGGCTCTGTACGTCGAGGACGTGGGGGACACAGTCACCATCCGCGAAGACCTGGTCGTCGAACCGGGCACGCCAACGAATCAGGCGATCGAACTCGCGGTCGGCATTCTCTGGCGCCACTCCAGCGCCCTGCTTGGCGATCACTGGAAACCGCGCTCGGTCCATTTTGTTCATCAGGGACCGAAAGACCTGACGTTTCATCGACGCTTCTTCGGCTGTCCGCTGGAGTTCGGCAGCGATTTCAACGGCTTCGTGTGTGCGGCCGCCGATCTCGACTACCCGAATCCCGCCGCTGACCCGGAACTGGTGCGGTATGCCGAGAGCCTCGCGGATTCACTGAACGTGGCGGGTGTCGATTCGACCGCGCTGGAAGTGCGCAAGGCGATCTATTTGTTGCTGCCCATCGAGCAGGCCACCGTCGAACTGGTTGCCCGACATTTGCGTCTGAGCGTTCGGACGATGCAGCGCCAACTGGAATTGGCCCATACCAGCTTCTCGCGCCTGGTCGAGGAAGTCAGGGGCGAACTTGCCGTGCGCTATATGAGCAATCCGCGCTATCCGATCGGGCGGGTTTCCGCATTGCTGGGCTATTCGCAGCAGGGTTCGTTCACGAACTGGTTCAATTCACGCTTTGGCGTGACGCCGCGCGATTGGCGCAACAGCCATTTGAAATGATCGCGGACTTGTGTGAGAACTTGTGTCAGAAGCGCGCGAGCGATGCCTGGACGATCGAGCATGCGCAAGCACTTCTGGCGCATGCGGCGGGCAAGAAAATACAGCGAATTTACCGACGGAAGCCGGCGCGCGTGAAACCCTTGCGGTGAAATTCCATGGCATTGGGCCATTTCTATGGCACAGCGCAGAATTTGCGAAAACGCGCAAAGGCTTACTGGAAGGGTGGCGGAGAGACGGGGATTCGAACCCCGGATAGGTTATTAACCTATACACGCTTTCCAGGCGTGCGACTTAAACCGCTCATCCATCTCTCCGGCGGGGAGCCGAATTATAGCAAACTTCGCGCCCTGCGCCAGACCCCTCGCACAAACCGGTTTAAGGATGCCGGATATAGTCCACCAGCGCCCGCGTATAAGCGTCCGGTTTGCGGTCGATCAGACTCACGCCGATCGCCACCAGAAACCCCGCCGGCACGCCGAATACGCCGGAACTGATCGGCTCGATCCCGAACCAGCGCGCGCCGGCGAAGCCCGTCATCTGCGTGAAGAACGGGTATGTGGAGACGATGTAATAGATGCACACCACCAGCCCCGCCACCATGCCCGCCACCGCCCCCAGCCGCGTGGTGCGCTTCCAGAACACGCCCAGCACCAGCACCGGAAACAGGCTCGACGCCGCCAGTGAAAACGCCGCACCGACCAGAAACAGAATGTTCCCCGTGTTCAGCGACGCCACATAAGACGCGAACAGCGCCACCCCCAGCAATAGAATCTTCGAGATCGTCACGCGCCGCTGACTCGACGCGTTCGGATCGACCATGTGGTAGTACACATCGTGCGACAAGGCATTGGCGATGGTGAGCAGCAAACCGTCCGCGGTGGAAAGCGCCGCCGCCAGCGCGCCCGCCGCGATCAGCCCCGACATCACATAAGGCAGCCCCGCGATCTCCGGCGCGGCAAGCACGACCATGTCGGGCTGCATCTGGATCTCACTCCAACGCACGATGCCGTCGCCATTCGTATCAGCGAGACTGATCAGGCTCGGCTCGACCTTGCGCCATTGCATGAGCCACTGCGGCAAGTCGGCGAAGTGATGCCCCACCAGGTTGGTCAATATCTCGTACTTGATCAGCACCGCCAGCACCGGCACCGTCAGATAGAACAGCGCGACGAAGAAGAGCGTCCATCCCACGGAGCGCCGCGCGGACGCGACCGAGGTCGTCGTGTTGTAACGCGTCAGGATATGCGGCAGGCTCGCCGTCCCGAGCGACAGGCACAGCAGCAGCGACAGAAAATTGCGCTCATGAATGCGCCGATCCTGGTCGGTCGCGGCGGGGAACGGCTCATGCATCGGCACCGGTGCGGCCGCGCGCATCAGCATTTCATCGCGTCGCTGGCTCCAGACGATCTGCGCGGCGCCGGCGTCGCGTGGAAACTGCTCGAGCGCCCTCTCGCGCTCCTTGATCTCGCGCAGCGGCCCGTTATGGCGGCGCAGGTCGGCGACTTCCTGCGTGAGACGCTGCTTCTCGTCGACGTACGATTGCGG
Source organism: Paraburkholderia sp. RL17-381-BIF-C (assembly GCF_046026435.1). Classification (NCBI taxonomy): domain Bacteria; kingdom Pseudomonadati; phylum Pseudomonadota; class Betaproteobacteria; order Burkholderiales; family Burkholderiaceae; genus Paraburkholderia; species Paraburkholderia sp. RL17-381-BIF-C. The sequence goes on from NZ_JARESX010000023.1 coordinate 81,679, forward strand.
CAGCGCGTCGAGCCGCACCTGCATGAGCGCGGCACGGCGTCGATAATCGTCGCGCACGGTCTGCTCGAGCGGCGCTTCGCGCACCTGCTTTTCGAGGCCTTCAACCCGCCCCATCAAGCGGCCATAGTCGAATTGCGGCACCCAGCCGAGGCCATCCTTGTGAGCGATCATCGACACGGGAATCAGAATCGCCGCGATCAGGATGATGTACTGCGCAACCTGCGTCCACGTGACGGCGCGCATGCCGCCGAGAAACGAACACACCAGAATGCCCGCGAGGCCGCAGAAAATGCCGACGGCAAAATCCACGCCGATAAAGCGCGTCGCGATCAGGCCGACGCCCTGGATCTGCGCAACCAGATAAACGAACGAGCACAGGATAGCCGCCAGCGCCGCAAGGCCGCGCACGGCATTGCTCGAAAAACGCGTGCCGAGAAAATCGGGAATCGTGTAGCGCGCGAGCTTGCGGACATACGGCGCGAGCAGGAATGCGACCAGGCAATAGCCGCCGGTCCAGCCCATCAGATACGCGAGACCGTCATATCCAGTCGCATAGATCGAGCCAGCGAGGCCGATGAACGAGGCCGCCGAAAGCCAGTCCGCGGCCGTCGCCATACCGTTGAAAGCGGACGGCACACGCCGCCCCGCCACATAGTATTCGACGAGATCGGACGTGCGCGACAGCAGGCCGATCACCGCATACACCGCGATCGGCACGAACAGGAACACGTAGCCGATCCACACTCCCGGACCCGTGGTGCGTTCGATGCGCCACATCACATAAATGAAGAGCAGAAAGCCGAGGGTATAGAGGGCGTAGGAACGGATCAGCCGGTTCGTGAGCTTCATCGGCTCAGTTTCCGCTCGTGGTGGGCACGCACACGCCGATGCTTGCGTCCGCAACCAGGGCGCGTTGCAGCCGGCGGTCGGCGCCTTGCATCAGCACGATATACACCACGATCAGCGCCAGGTAGATCAGGATCGCGCCCTGCGCGCCGAGGTAGAACGGCAGCCTGAAGCCCCCGACACGCACCTGCGCCAGAGCCGGCGCCATCAGCGGAAAGACGAACGACACGATGAAGCCCACGGTCATCAACGTCGCAATCAATGCCACGTTGAAGCGCCAGTATTTTTGATGCGCGCGCGCCATCGCCGCCGAGACCGCGGGCGGGTCTGGCGGAGGATTGAACGTAGCGTGAGAGGAATGCTGCGGCGCGGCCATGCGCCTATGTATCAAAAAGCCACCGGGCAGGCAATCGGGATTGTCCGCGCGGTGGCCTTGAAGAACTGGCTTCGGTGGCCGGGAGCTGCCATCGGTCAAGAGCGCACCGCCTTGGACGCTCTTGCCATTTACCCCCGGTTTACACAGGCAAACCCAGGCTCAGAGCGACTCGCCGAGTTGATCGAGAATCGCCGGGTTCTCCAGCGTGGACACGTCCTGGGTGATTTCCTCGCCCTTCGCGAGCGAGCGCAGCAGGCGGCGCATGATTTTGCCCGAACGGGTCTTCGGCAGATTTTCACCGAAGCGGATGTCCTTGGGCTTGGCGATCGGACCGATCTCCTTGCCGACCCAGTTGCGCAGTTCGTTGGCGAGCTTGACCGCTTCCTCGCCTTCGGGACGCGCACGCTTGAGCACCACGAAGGCGCACACGGCTTCGCCGGTTGTCGCATCGGGGCGGCCCACCACGGCCGCTTCGGCGACGAGCGGGTTCGACACCAGCGCCGACTCGATCTCCATGGTGCCGAGCCGGTGGCCCGACACGTTGAGCACGTCGTCGATACGGCCCATGATCGTGAAGTAGGCGGTTTCCTTGTCGCGCACCGCGCCGTCGCCGGCGAGATAGAGCTTGCCGCCGAGTTCTTCGGGGAAGTAGCTCTTCTTGTAGCGGTCCGGATCGCCCCACACGTTACGCAGCATGGACGGCCAGGGGCGCTTCACCACCAGAATGCCGCCCTGCCCGTTCGGCACGTCCTGGCCGGTTTCATCGACCACCGCCGCCATGATGCCCGGCAGCGGCAATGTGCACGAACCCGGCACGAGCGGCGTGGCGCCCGGCAGCGGCGTGATCATGTGGCCGCCGGTTTCGGTCTGCCACCACGTATCGACGATCGGGCAACGGCTGCCGCCGACGTTCTCGTAATACCAGACCCACGCTTCCGGATTGATCGGCTCGCCGACCGTACCGATGATGCGCAGCGTGGACAGGTCGTAGCTCTTCGGATGCACCTTCTCGTCGGCGTCGGCGGCCTTGATCAGCGAGCGGATCGCGGTCGGCGCCGTATAGAACAGCGACACCTTGTGCTTGGCGATCATGTCCCAGAAGCGACCGGCGTTCGGATAGGTCGGCACGCCTTCGAACACGACCTGAGTGCCGCCGAGCGTCAACGGACCATACGTGATGTAGCTATGGCCGGTGATCCAGCCGATGTCGGCGGTACACCAGAACACATCCGTAGGCTTCCAGTCGAAGGTCCACTTCATGGTCTGCGCGGCCCACAGCAGATAGCCGCCGGTGCTGTGCTGCACGCCCTTGGGCTTGCCGGTCGAACCGGAGGTGTACAGGATGAACAGCGGATGCTCGGCGCCGACCCACTCGGGCGCGCATTGATCCGATTCGGCTTGGGCGAGTTCGTGCATCCACAGATCGCGGTCTGCGTTCCATGCGATCTTGCCGCCGGTGCGCTGATACACGATCACGCTTTTGACCGCTTCGCAGCCGCCCATTGCGAGGGCTTCGTCGGCGATGTTCTTCAGCGGCAGCGCCTTGCCGCCGCGCATCTGTTCGTCCGAAGTGACGAGCGCGACCGCGCCCACGTCCACCAACCGCTCGTTGAGCGACTTCGACGAGAAGCCGCCGAACACGACCGAATGCGTGGCGCCGATGCGCGCGCAAGCCTGCATCGCGACGATGCCTTCGATCGACATCGGCATATAGATCACGACACGGTCGCCCTTCTTCACGCCGCGCTTCTTCAACGCGTTCGCGAAGCGCGACACGCGTTGCAGCAGATCCTGATAGGTGACGTTGGTGACGGTGCCGTCATCCGCTTCGAAAATGATCGCGATGCGCTCGCCATTGCCGGCTTCGACATGACGGTCGATGCTGTTATACGACGCGTTCAACTGGCCGTCTTCGAACCACGTGTAGAACGGCGCATTCGATTCGTCGAGCACCTTGGTGAAGGGTGTGTTCCAGCTTAGCGTCTCGCGAGCGAGGCGCCCCCAGAAACCTTCGTAATCGCGTTCCGCTTCGGCGGCGAGCGCCCGGTACGCATCCATGCCGGAGATCGTTGCACCCGCCGCTACTTCTGCGGAGGGCGGGAAAACGCGGCGTTCCTGAAGAACCGATTCAATCGCAGACATCGACAACCCCTTGGTGAAGATGAAACGTAAAACCTGGCCGACGCGTCTGGGACACGTCGTATCGTATGGCGCCCGAAAGCTGCGGCGGGTGTCTCCAACCCTCGGCAACTGATCGCCTCTGCCGCACTGCGCCATGCGCGATCGCTCACCGACTTTCAAACACGATAAATGCCGCAACTTACCTGCTACTTACGCGCGGCGGTATCGTCGGCAAAGACGCGCCCCGCCGCTTCTGATGTTGAATGTTAACCGAAGCCATCTGGCCGTGTCATGGCTGCATGGCAAAGACACGTGCCCAGACGCCACCATGTCCGATCGATACCCAGGGTTACTCCTGGTGCCGCTGCGTGTCTTTCGTCGCGAACGGCTAGCGCGCAACTGCAGACTGGCCCCCGCCGCGACGCCGCCCGATTGAAACCCGGCGGCCTTCACGCGTTCGCGATCATATCGGCGCCAGTGGAACGACACGGCTGCGATCCCACAAACGCGCACCGTTCTCTGGACACAGGGCGGCCATGCTTACTCGCCGGGTTTCATTTAACTTAGGATTGGCAACTAACATTCTGGTGAATGACTGGCCGGATTCCCCACGTCTCAGACCATATATCGGTTGGGATCAGTCAGATATACGCTGCCGGTTTTATCGCCGCGATACGCCTGAAGGTCGAACTTAACCTGCTGTTTGTCCGGGTCCAGAATATTACCAACGACGACGAGGTTCTTTCTTCCATCGCCGGTCTTCACGCCTTCGTTCAGAATGGGCAGCCGGAAAGCCCCGTCCTGCTCTTTGCCGAAGAACTGATAGCTCACCGAGCCGGATGCTTTCGAATAGGTCATCGCGATCGACCGGTCGAATACGCGCAGCGGCTGTCCTGTGGACGGCCAGCCGAACATTTGCGGCGCATGCGATACGACCGTCACGGAGTCCGCACCCGCGCCCTCGGCAAGCGCCTTCAGATACGGTGTCGCGGACGTGGCAAGACTGCGCCCGCGTTGCTGCATCGCCTGTCCGTAGTAAACGAGAACAGTTGGATCGCCGTGGGCGCCGGAACTTATGTCGCCCATCGGCGCCGCGCCGGGCTTGTTCCCTTGCGATAATTCGAAGCTCTCGATGGCGGGCCGCATGGCAGGCGTATAGAACGAAGAAAACCAGTTCACCACCGGCGTCGCATTGAGCGCGGCTTTGTCATACTCCTTGTGCAGTGCGTTGGCCTCTGCATCCCGTCCCTGCGCGCGCAGATCGTCAACCTGCTTCCTGAGCGCCTCTGCGTGATAGATCTCGGCGAAATTCGGCAGCAGCAACGGCGCGAGCGCCGCCGGCGGGAACGCAAACGACGCAGCCGTCGCAGCGAGACCGGCTACGAGTTGCGCGGAGTCGTTACCTACGTTCCATTTCGCCTGCTCGTTTCCCGGGTTCCGGATCAGTTCCTTGATATCGGACGACAACTGCCCGACAGACGGCGCAAGTCCGATCGCCGTGCCGAGCAGCGACAGTGCCTTTGACGAGAGGCCAAGCAACTTATTGCCGTTGATGTTGACCACGCTGATGGCATCGCCGGTGGTACTGAGCGAGTCAGCGGCCAATGACATCTGGTTCATCGTGCTCGGGTCGTTCTTCACGTTCGCCGAACTCGACGCCAGCGCGAGCATGTCGATCGGCAGCCAGTGGCCATTGGCTTTGACGCTGCCGGGCAGCACCTTGCGTGAAGCCTCAGGAACGTTAAGGCTCGCGGGCAAAGGCACAGTCTGGGTCGCACGCGATCGGAATGGCGGCGCCGTCTGGTTGTCGCGGTCGCGCATGATGACCACCGTTTGACTGCCATGGTGATCCGTCATCGGCTGGAACTCTTGCGTGGCATGGTACCGGCTTTCGACGGTCGCTTGAGATTCGCGATCATGCAGCGGCCAGCCAGTTTGGGATCCGGCATCCTGCCCATTTTTTCGTTGCTGGACGCCCGGCTGCGAAGGTTGTCCGGCGCCGGCTGTAGTTTCCGTCTTCCGCGGCACTGACGGGACAGCGTTCGGCGGCATGGCCTGTACGTCGGCGTCGCGCTTCGCGCTCGCCGTCTGAGTTCCCGCCATGTTCTTCAATGGAGTGGCCTGAATTGCTGTGCTGATTTTTAACCTATCGACTGTCTGCACGGCGTGGTCGTGCTGCTGAAGGCTCGTTTGAGTGCCGTTGTGCTCCATATGCGCAGTTGCCTGAACCGATTCATCCAGTCGACTCGGCGAACCCGTTTGCACATTCTGATCTGCCACATGAATGCGAGTCTGATTGCCGGCATCGGCGAACTGCGGTGTCGCCTGATCGCCGCTTTCGGTTGTTCTCCGCGAATGCGTCTGGATCTCGGCATCCTGGACGTCTCGCCCTATTTGAGTTTCTTCATGGACGACTTGCTTATCTGTTTGAGTACTGGTGTGATTGCCTGCCGTCGCATACTTGTGCTCACCCGTTGCCTCTCCATCTGTCGCATGCGGCGGTTGCTGTTCCGTCTGATTCGAGGCTGCCTGAGTGAAGCGGCTCTGCGTGAGATGCGGCGTTTGAGTCGCCCTGCTGATGCCGGCACTCTCCGTTTGAGTCGGTCTATCTCGACTCATTGACAGTAAATGGGTCTGCGTTCCGTGCGACCGTTGCAACTGATCAGTCGTTTGCGTTTGCGCATTACCGGTTCGGAGTGTGGTCGTCTGAGACTGCTTCGATGCCGAAGTCGGTCGGAAATCGACCAGCGCGATCTCTTCGTGCGGATCGCGACTGGGGAGAAACGAGAACGCGCCCTGTCTCAACGGTCCACGCAGGTAATTACGCAGTGTTGCCAGCTTGTCCTCGACCTTCGAGAAATCGATCGCGTAGCCGATCGCATTGCCCAGCGCCTTACCCGCCTGCAATCCGGCAAGGGCTGGGTCCTGTCCACCGTCAGGATCCTGTGTCTTCCCCAAAGAACTGAAGAACCTGCCGAGATTCGACACCATGCCATTGCCCGCATGCCCCATGCGGTTTGCCGAGACCAGGCGGGACGAAAACGAACTGCCTCCCGGCAGCGACGGCCTGTCTTGCAGCGTGTTCAAGGTAGATAGAAGAAGGCCAGTCTTTAAGTTCAGGCTGTTGGAGAACGGCGTCGATACGGTAGGAGAGACCGGGTCGTGCGGGTCGGGCGGTTGGATCGCCGGGAACGGCGGCGTGGCATTTTTATCGGCGGACTTTTCAGTTTGCCGTGGATAGCTAACTGCATATTCGCTATCACGTACGGTACTTCCCATAGTGGACGTCGTCATTCTGATGACCTCTGAATGGAGCGGCACGAGCAATCATTAGGTCACGCCACGTCAGTGCGATGTGGTATCGCGGTACTGCATTCAAAGAGTCACGCCTATCTGAATGCCAATGCAAAATCTATACCCCCTTATGACATGCCACAGGTTCGCCGGTGATCTGATGACCACCACGGTGGGCAGATCTTCATCGCGCACCGTTCGTCCACAACTCTTCGAGGTGCGACCATGTCTACCAGTCCGATCAACAGTTCCGGTCCGCTTGTATCTCCTTATCCGTCCGGCCCGGCCAGCGCTTCCGTACCACCGGCTCCCGATCCGCGTGACGCGCTGGCGGGACCACCCCTGCAGCCGGCATCGCGTGAGCCTCACAGCCAGCGCGGCGCTCACAAACCGGTTGCAACACACGCGTTGCTGCAGAAGTACGCCACCAATCCGACGTTGCAATCATCGGTGGTATCGCCGGCCGCGCCGCAGTCGACCTCAACGTCGGCGACGCAATTTGCCGCCGACATGGTCGGTCGGTACGATGGCGGCGCTCAGTCACGCAACCATGGCGCCGACCTGAAGAGCGCGATGGTCCTGTGGAAGACGGCCAGGCTGGTGATGACCGGCCTGCCGCGCGACGAGGTCCAGGTCAACCAGGACCAGCAGGAGCTTGCCTCCGCGCTCGCGCAGATGGACCCGGCCACGCGCAAGCAGTTCGAGCAGCGCGCCGAGGCGTTACGCACGGTGCCGCAAGATGGCTATGAAGCGGCAAGCTCCTCGTTGCATCAGGACGTCGACCAGGAAATGCGCCGCGTCGAATCGGACCCGGTCAGTCGCATGAACGCGGTATTCAATGCGCCGGTCGGCATCGGGTTGCTGGGCGAGGACGGCCAGAAACAGATGGCCGCGTTGCTCAACGAGGCGACGAAGATGGATACGCCGGGCGCCACGCCCACCCAGTGCGAGCAGGCCTTCGCGGAAGCCGTTGGGATCAAGTCGCGGATGCAGGATCAGATTCTGCAAGAATCGCAGGACATTCATGAGGCCCAGAAGAAACTCTGGGACGCGTCCAGCGCCCGCGTGAAGCAGGTTCTCGACGACGCGGAACACTACAGGATTTCAGACGACCCGCAAGATAACAGCAAGGACACACTCCACCTGCGCACCCACTCCGACGATTCGGAGTGGGACAGCGGCACGCGGCTGCCGGCTTACGGGAAGACATTCCCGTACCAGTCGGTGATGGAGAAGCTGCTCTCGCCCGATGGCTACTCGCAGGAGGAACGTGGCCGTTCGACCGCGCGAACGCTCTCGCCCGAAGATCGCACGCGCGATCTGCTCACCTTCCAGCAGGGCATGTCGGAGCCGGGGTCGGACATTCACCAGCGCGTCACGAAGCTGGAGCAGCAGGCGCTCTCGACGATGGCCAGTCCCGGCCCCGGTCTGAGCGCTGCCACGCCGGCCACGACCCTGAGCAGCGTGGCGGCCCATCCGCCGAAGTATGATCAGAACTACGTACAGAACCTCGCGGCCGGCTATCAGGGCGCACTACAGGACACCGACAGGCAGATCCGTACGATGCTGAGGCAAGACACTGGCGGTCCTTTGGACAAGGCGCTGTACGCGATCGGCCGGTTCGTCGCGGACCTGTCGCCGATCCCCGGCATGGACTGGTTCGCCACGAAGCTGCTCGATGCCAGCTTCCCCAATCAGGGCGGGCTGACCGGTCAGCAGGTGAGGAACATCGACCTGGGGGCGATGTTCACCGGGTTGCTGCTCGGCAGGGGGGAGCCCGAGGCGGGCGAGAGCGCGCTGAAGCCGTTGCTGGGCGGGCCTGGTGAGGGCGCGATGCAGCTGCAACCAGGTCCGACGGGCAACCCGTCTTCTACGGTTCAACCGCCAGTGAGCGGCGCGACCGCAGGTCCCGCATTCACGGCCGGCGGCATGCCCGAAGCCTATGCACTCAAGAACGTGCCATCCTCGTACGGTCCATCGGCTACGCCGGGCGTGTATGTCGATACGGCCAACGGCCAGAAATTCATCCTCGCCGACCACCAGGCGTTTGCGGTGAAATACGACAAGGACAACACCACCTACCGGATCTACGACCCCGCCAATCCGACCCGTCCCACCTATCCCGTGCGTCACGATTCAGGGTCCGGGAAGTGGGAAACCCATCGGGATGTTGGGCTGCAAGGGGGCACCCCTATATCGATGGGAACGAAACTAAAAGCCAAAGATTTGCTTTGCGACGGGTGGATGCAGAAGGACGTCGCGACACTATTGGGTATCAGCCCAAACTCTGTCAGTCGCATTCAGAGCTCGTTTATTAATCCGGATCCCTGGACGATGCCGCTGTGCTCAGAACCCTTCCGACAGGAGGTCATTGCCCAACTGAACGCCGGCGCTCCGCGAGAGCAGATCGCGCGCGATAAACATATCCAACCCGAAACCGTCGATTACATCGACCAGCATTATCGCCGGGACAGGCACGCGCCTCAGCAGGCAACCGGCGCCCAACAGCCGACCGCTTCGGCCGCGCCGCACGGACGTGCATCGCCGCAACCGGGCACCTCCACTGGGGGACGAACCGATGTTCCGACTAACCTGAAGAACCCCGTCCAGACGAACATCGGGACCGAGGCCGGGAAGGTAGAAACCCCTCAGGGTCGCAACCTGAAACGCAGTATGACTTTCTCGAATGTGCCGCCGCATATAAGGCTAAAAGCTGAAGCCCTGCTTGAGGATGGGTGGACGATTATGGAGACCAGCAATGAAACGGGCATGAGCAGATCCTCCGTCGGCCGGTTGAGGACGAGTACGGACCTCTCGAGCCGCCCGGCACGGCCGCTGGCTTCCCTTTCAGTCGTATGTGCGGTCATAAGCCGGCTGGAAGCTGGCATTCCGCGAGAGCAGATAGCACACGATATGCATATCCAACCCGAAACGGTGGATCGCATCGACCAGGACATTCGTTCCCAATATAGGGCGCACCCGTCATTGCTTGCGCAATTCACGCAAGTAGATCCCAGTATCCCACCACTCGAAACTTCGACCGGGTCTGAAGGACCCGCGTCGCCGCAACCGGGCACCTCCACTGGCGGGCACACCGACCCATCGACAAAACGCCCGCGCGTCGACGCGCCACAATCCTTGGGCCCGGAAGCATTGAGATCGGAAGTGCTCAGGCAGGTCGAAAACCAGATTCCGGCTGAACAGATCGCAAAGAACCTGGGTCTGACGCCGGAGGCCGTCAACCAGACAATCGAGCGCTATGTGATGGACGAAACCCGGAAGCTGCACGAAGAGTTCCTGGCCGAACAGGCCCGTCAGCCCATCGCCGCGGCACCCACGCCAGTTGTACCGCCCGCCACCCGGCAGGACGTGATCCGTCGACTGAACAACGGACAAACGCCGGCCGACATTGCCGCTCATTCCGGTCTGACGGTGTTCCAGGTTGACCAGATCAGGGATCAGTACTTGCAGGAGGAGCTCGCGCATTTCAACGCGGATTTACTCAGGCAATAGAACACGCGACGCCGGAGCATTGAGCGCCTTCACCACTGCCTCGGCGTCTTCCTGAAATGCATCAGCCGAAAACCTTCGACTGAACTGCGGCATCTGACGCATCCGTCCACGCAATTCGACTCCCTGTGCTTATCCGGCCGTATTAGCTGAACGGATGGCACTCGCTGCCAATCCGGCGACGCCTGCGTCCCTTGATTGCGCCTGGGATCGCGTTAGACGGCTCTGTCCCTCCGGTTTTGGCAGTGGGTCGGCCTACAGCCACTAACTCACGACGGGCACCTCCTGAAAAATAGGACCACCCGAACAATTTGCATCTCATCTCTCACCCTATAAATAAGTATGCCGAACGACAATCGAATCTCTCTACCATGTCATACACGGAGCCAATTCCACACCGTCGGCGACGCGGTTCCGTCAATCTGGTCAAGCCGACTTTTTTATTTCCGGAACATCGACATGTCAACAACGACGCAAGCCCACTACAACTCCTTCGCCGTCTATAACAACGCGAACAATCATTCGCAGTTTGCAGCACAGCCGCAGCGTTTTGGCGCCAACTCGTTCAGCGCTCGCGGCCCGTCGGAACCGATGTCCAGAATGCGGGGCAACTTCTCGCAGACGTCGTTCTCCATGACCAGCCGCAACTCGCCGCACGGCTCGAGCAGCACAATCACCGCGCAATCGACGAGCATCGGCCGCGGCTATGGCCAACCGCCCGCACCGGGTTACCATCGCGGCGAGTCGTACAGCCAAAGCAATATGGCAATCAACAGCCGCTCCGTGAAGGACTCGCGCGATTGCGATCGCACGCCGCCGCGCAACGACCGCGATAGGAGTTCATCGCAAGTCAAAGTGGACGGCTTCACCGACGGCAAAACTGGCACCATTCACACCGAGCCCTTCGACTTTAAATTCTCGAAGGCCGACTCGTCGATCTCCATCACCAACAAGCAAACCGGCGTGACGAATAAAGTTTGGGGCGACCCGCATTACGATAAGCAGGGCACATTCAATGGCGCCTTGGACTTCAAAATTCCAGGCGGCCACCTCACAGTCGACCCGAAGGCAGCCAAGAACAATTCGAAGGTCTCCTACGCGGACACGGCGACCCTAAGCATGGGAAATAAGACGTACACGATCGGCAACATCAGTCAGGAGAGCAGCGCACCGCTCACCGTGCAGGAGAGCCGCGGCCGCTCCGCACCGCATGGCTACACGCTCGAGGCCACCATGGGCGCCGCCGGCTTTGTCGATCCGCACACCGGCAAAGCGCCGACGCAGGCCGATTTCAACCGCTACGCAGCGTAACTCTCCCGATTCTGGACAATACTCACCGGCGCGGCCGCAGCCCTCCGCCCGGTGAGTGAAGCGTGAGAGCCGGCCCGAGGTCGATTACCGCCCACCGTGCCAGCGTGGTTCACGCGATGCAAAGCAGCCGGACGTCCTCGAGACAGTCCGGCTTCGTTGCTTCCCGTGATCCGTGGGACCGTCTCGACAATGGACTTCACGCTATCCGCTTTCACGCAGCCGCATCAAACATTCACGAGCACGCGTATCGGCCTCCTCCTGCCGCACCGTCTCGCGTCGCCAGTTCGTCAAAGCTCGCACCACTTCCTCGCACGCTCGCGTATGCGCCGCCTCGGCTTCGGTCAGTTGCCTGCGCAACGTCGGCGTAAGCGCGTCATGCGCACGCAGCGTCGCATGCCACTGCCGGCTTGCGCTCAGATCGCGCCGGCACGACGCCAGCACCCGTAGCCGCTCCTCCGCATGCCGTTCGAGCGCGGCGATCCGCTCGGCCACCACACCCGCGGCGCGACGCTCGCCGCGGCGCGCGTCCACCATCTCCCGCAGCCGGCGCTGAACGCGCAAGCGGCGCACGCGCGCAAGCACGCGCCAGAACGCCGCCAGCCTGGCAACGCTATGTGTCATAGCGGATGAGCGCCATCGCATAGCGCATGCAACTGCATGCGCGTGTCCTCCCAGCCGCAACGCGTATCGTACGGCTGACGCAGAAAGCGCTCGATCGCCGCGCGCCGGTCGATGGCCCGGTCCGTCTCCGCGTCGTTACCACGCTGGTACTCACCTATCTGCAGCAATAGTTCGACCTCTTCATAGCGCGCGAGCCAGTCGCGCACACGGTTCGCTCGGGCCTGATGCACAGCATCGGCAACGCGCGTCATCAACCGGCTTCGGCTGCGCAGAATATCGATGGCGGGATAGTGACCGGCCGCACCGAGTTTCGACGAAAGCTGGATATGCCCGTCAAGCAGCGAGCGCGCTTCCTCGGCGACCGGATCGGACAGGTCGGCCTCATCCGCGAGCACGGTGTAGAACGCAGTGATGCTGCCCTGCGCCGTCACGCCGGCCGATTCGATCAGGCGCGGCAACTGCGCAAACACGCTGGGCGGAAAACCGCCTCGCAGCGGCGGTTCGCCGACCGCCAGCCCGAGCTCGCGCAGCGCGCGCGCATAACGCGTGAGCGAGTCGAACAGCAACAGCACGTTGCGTCCGCTCGCGCGCAGCCCTACCGCGACCTGCGCCGCGAGTTCCGCCGCCTTGATCCGTTCGGCGGCGGGACGATCAGACGTCGCGGCGATCACAATGGTCGACGCGCGCCGCCGCTCGAGGTGGTCGTGGATGAATTCGGCGACTTCGCGCCCGCGTTCGCCGATCAAAGCCACCACGACCGCATCGGTCGATGCGCCGTTGGCGATCATGCCCATGATCGTGCTCTTGCCCCCGCCGGCAGGCGCGAAGATGCCGGTGCGTTGCCCGACGCCGCAGGTCAGCAATCCGTCGACCGCCCGCACGCCGGTAGCAAACGGCCTCGTGATGACCGGCCGTTCGAGTGGATTGAGCGTCGCCCCGCTGCTGTCTTGCGCCGCGGCGCTGACGAGCGGCGGCGGCGCAGAACCACCGTCGAGCGGATTGCCGAGACCGTCGACCACGCGGCCGAGCAACCCTGCCGCGTCGAACGTGCCCCATGCCGAGCCACAACCTTGCACCTCGGTGATATCCGACAGGCCGTTCAGACCGGCAAGCGGCATGACCAATGCGCCATCGTGCGCAAACCCGACCACTTCGCCGTATTGCGCCTCCAGCGTATCGGGCCGCACGAGGCGCACCTTTTCGCCGATCCGCAACGACACACCCACCACCCGCGCGATCACGCCGCGCGCTTCGACCACCCGGCCGCGCAACGTCGGTGCGGACGAGAACACCGGCGTACTTTTCTCCAAAGACGGCATGCCGTTCCCCTTCATGCGGCACCCAGCGTCGCGACAGCCTGGACGCGGTAGACGTCGAGCGGAATCTCTTCGATGGCCAGCACCTCGACGCGCCGGCCGAAGTCGTGCAATAGCCGCGCCAGATGCGGACGCAGAATCGCGTTCGTGACGATCAACGCGATTCCGTCCAGTTCAGCCAAGAAAACCCGTTGCGCACGCTCCAGCTCTTCCACGGAAAGCACGCATTGCGGCTCACCGTCGACACCGCTTCTGATCTGCGCCTCCAGCTCGGCCTCCCATGAAGGCTCCAGCACCGCCGCGAAAATCGTCCACGAATCGAGGTCGGCGCGGCCGCGCGCGATCTGCGGACCGAGCTGGATGCGCGCCTGGCGCACCATCCGGTCAATCGTGCGCTCGCCCGCCGGCACGCGCACCACGGCTTCGAGAATCGCGCGCAGATTGCGGATCGCCACGCGTTGCTGAAGCAATTGCCGCAGCACGCTGGCGAGCTGGACGGTGCTCACAGCCTGCGCCGCCTGACCAACCAGCTCACGAAATTCGATCGACAGCTGGTCGAGCAGAAAGCGCGTCTCCTGAGTGCCGAGAAAATCAGCCGCGGAGCGCTCGCACACCTCCGCGAGGTGATCGCATAGCGCCTCGTCCACACTCGCCTTGTGGATCTCCGGATCGTCGAGCGAGGCCGCCGTCGCGCTCGGCACCCAGACCGATCTCTCCGCGCGCGGCCGATAGCCCGCAATCCCCTCGAACGTGACGCGGTTCGCGTCGCCGCTCACCAGCATATGCGCGTCGACCAGCGTGCCGCTGGCAAACGGCACGTCCTCGATATCCACGACGTAGCGCTCGGGTTCGAGCCGCGCATCGCGCAGCAGCGCGAGGCCAGGAAACGGCACGCCGAGGTCGACCATCAGCTTGCGGCGCAACTGACCGAGCCGTCGGTTCAGCGCCTCGGGCCGCAGCGCATCGAACGCGCTCAGGCCGAGTCGCAAGCGCAGTGCCGCGCTCGTGCCCAACTCGACGTCGTCGAGAATACGCGGCACGTAGTTGCCGCCGTCGCGCGTCATGCCTGGCATCAGCGCGCGTTGCGAGTTCGTGGCGACCGCGGCGTTACGCATCAGCGTGATGGCGAGCGCAAGCAGCAGGCCGCCGGCGACCATGAACTGGACATGCGGAAAACCCGGAATCACCGCTAGCGAAACACACGCGACGCCGGCCATGGCCATGGCTTTCGGATGCTCCGCCAGTTGCCTGTAGATATCACTGCCGAGATGCGCGTCGGCGCCGTCACCGGCACTCACTCTCGTGACAAGAATGCCCGCGGCGACCGAGACGATCAGCGAAGGAATCTGCGACACGAGGCCGTCGCCGACAGTCAGGATCGTGTACGTGTGCAGCGCGTCGCCGAACGACATGCCGCGCTGCGCGATGCCGACCGCCAGTCCGCCGACGATATTCACCAGCGCGACGACGAGGCCCGCCACCGCATCGCCCTTGACGAATTTCATCGCGCCGTCGAGCGAGCCGTAGAAATAGGTTTCGCGTTCGAGCGACGCGCGCAGACGGCTCGCCTGCGCAGCCGAGATCACCCCGTTGCGCATGTCGGCGTCGATACTCATCTGCCGCCCCGGAATGCCGTCGAGCGTGAAGCGCGCCGCCACTTCCGCGACGCGGTCTGCGCCCTTCGCCACGACAATGAACTGGATCGCCGCCAGCACCACGAAAACCACGAGCCCTACCGCCACATTGCCGCCCACCACCAGTTCGCCGAACGCGCCGATGATCTGGCCGGCGTGCGCATGGAGCAGGATCATTTTGGTCGAGGCGATGGCCAGCGCGAGACGCAGCAGCGTGGTGATCAGCAACAGCGACGGAAAGCTCGCCAGGTCCGCGGACTTCGACACATACAGCGTGGCGCTCAGCATCGTCAGACCGGAGGCGAAGCTCACGCAGATGAATAGATCGAGTATGAACGGCGGCACTGGCACGATCAGCAGTGCGAGGACCGCCAGAATGCCCACGCCGACGGCAAGGTCTGCGTGACGCGCAAGAAAAGCCGACAGATCGTAGCGGCTGAGAATGGAACGGTTCGACATGTTATTGACCAAGCTCCCGATGAAGCGCTCGACGCCGGCTCTTTATGTAGGGGTCGCCTTCGTCGTCGCGGTATTCGCGTTTGATTTCGTTCTTGTCCATGCGCAGGCCGCGCAGCCACAAAAAGCGCTGGATGAAATAGTCGGCAACGCTGGGCACGATCTGCGAGGCGGCCATCAAGGCCAGCAGATGCGAGTGCGACATTGCCGTATTGCCGAGATGGACCGGCAAGGAAAACGTCCATGCGGGCGCAAGCTGCCGCAGGCAGGCCTCGATGGCCTCTGCGAACAGAAGCAGCAGGATCATGAACTGGATGATCGTGAGCACGCTGTCCCACACGAGGCGCAGACTGAACATCTGCTTCAATCCATTGATCGGGTTCAGCCGCTTGAGGTCGGGCACGACGCGCTTGAATGCGAGCAGGCCGCGCGTTTGCACCAGTTCGGGCACCAGCACCGCGAGTGCGCCGACACCGAGCGTCATCAGCACCGGCGCAATGAAAGCGTAAAGCGCGCCGCCCGTCGACGCGAGCAGATCGCCGAATTCGCGCGATGCGTCCAGCGTCGTCACGTGCACGATCAGGCGGCTGCCGAGTGCGTACAGATGCGGACCCTCGATAAACAGATACAGCCACCAGCACAGGCCACTGAAGGCCACCGTCACATGCGTGCTCTTCGTGATCTGGCCGTCCATCCGCGCGCGGCGGATCCGCTTGGGAGTTGGCGCTTCGGTCTTGTCGCTCATCGCAGATGGATCACATGATCGAAAGCGACGCGCAACTGCTCGAACAACGCGGGCACGCTGAGCACGGCGGCGAAGGTCAGAACCGCGGCTTTCACGGTGCGCGCGTTCGCAAACGGATTGAGCCGCTTCGCATGCCGTGACATGAGCCCGAACGCTACGTCGACAAGCAACAGGAGGCCGAGCAACGGGCTCGCAAGCCGCACGCCTTCGGTCAGCGTGTCGGGCAGATTGCGCAGCGCCAGTTGCCGGAACACATCGAGCAGGTCGGTGCGCCATTGCCCGGGAGGCCATAGCACCCACGCATCCGTGAAGAAGCCGAACAGCAGCGGCAAACCCGGACCTGTAAACAGCATCAACGCGGCGAACTGCAGAAACAGTTGTTCGAACAACGCCGCTTCCTGCTGGAAGTGCGGGTCGTACATCGCAGCGCTCCCATAGCCGCCCTGCTGATCGAGTATCGCGCCGGCGGCGCCGGCGGCATGGAAGATCGTGCCAAGCAGCAGGCCGAGCACGGCACCGGTCGCGACTTCGACGATCATCGCCAGCAACAGGTTCGGCGGGCAACCGACCTGCTGCGGCAGCATGGCAACGGCGAACATGATCGGCAGGCGCAACTTGGTTCCTAGCGAGTCGCTCTGGCCGAAGGGAATCATGCGAAGCGCGACGGCCGGCCGGATCGTGCAGAACGCAAAGCCTTCGAGATAAGGGATATATTCCATGCTCAATGCAAGCGCCCTGCCGCGATATAGGTGAACACGTGCGCGAGGAAGCGCGCGAGTTCGCGGTTCGCCCATGGCGCGGTGACGATCAGCACGAAGCCGACGCAGATGATCTTCGCGCCATAGGGCAGGCTCTGGTCCTGGATCTGCGTGATCGACTGCAATAGCCCGATCAGCAGGCCGATAACGGTAGCCACGGCGAGCGCGGGCAACGACAACCAGAACACCAGCATCAACGCGTCGCTGGACAAGGTGGGGAGAGACGGCAGGCCGTTCATTTTGCATAGCCGACGATAAGGCTGTGCATGAGCTTCGACATACCCGACGCCGACACGAACATGAACAGCTTGAGTGGAATCGACACCGTCGTCGGCGAGAGCATCATCATGCCCATCGCACTCAGCACATTGGCGACCACCAGATCCACCACCAGAAATGCGATGTAGAGCAGGAAGCCCGCCTCGAAGCCGCTCGATATCTCGCTGATCATGAATGCCGGAATCAGCAGCTGCAAATCGGTTTCGCGCGCATCGCGCTCCGGATCGATCCGCTTCGCGGCGCTGACGAGAAACTGCCGCTCGTTGGGCCGCGAGTGCTTCAGCATGAAGTCGCCAAGCGGACCGCGCACGGCCCGCACGATTTCGACGGGGCGCGGCATGGAAGCCTGGCCGCCTTCGCCGGTATCGAGCGAGGCCTCGATCTTCGACACCGTCGGCGCCATGACCACCAGCGTCGCCGCGAGGGCGAGGCCGGAGATCACGAGATTGCTCGGCGCCTGCTGCACGCCGAGCGCCGAGCGCAGCAACGTCAGCACGATGCTGAATTTCGTGAACGACGTGGTCATCGTGACTGCGATTGGCAAAAGCCCCAGCATGAAAAACAGGAAGATGTTCTGTAGCGGATCGAACTGGTCGTTCATGCCGGCAGATCCTCCTGCGTGAGCCGTGTGACGCGCACGCCGAGCGCACCTTCGATATCGATCAATTCGCCGCGCGCAAACGGAATGCCCTGGCATAGCAGGGTGACCTTGCGCTCGCGAGCCGGCAGCCGGAACGCGACGATCGACCCTTCGCGCAAATGCGCCAGTTCGGCCACCGACAACGACAACGTGCCGAGCACCGCTTCGAAGGCGAAAGTGATCGAGTCGATCGGCAACAGTTCACTGGTGACTTCGACGGGCGGGGTTTCATCAGTCATGACATGCTCTATCAAGGTGTACTCCTGAGTAAACTTCAAAAGAATCCGGCATGTTCCAATTCGCAATGGCACACGCAGGTAAGTCGAATGACGGTCGAACAGCAATGCATCGCCCACCGCGATCCTGCGCAGCCGCGGCAGCGACAGCCACGGACCGGGCAGGCAAACCGGCAGGCGCACGTACAGGCGGTTGAGCAATGCTTCTCTCGACGGCACGGGCGGTATGCGCAGTCGCAGCCAGGCATCGACCGCCGTGCTGCGTACTGAGAAATGGGCAGCACGGCCGCTCGCCGTATGGGTGACGGCAAGGCCGTATGCGCCCTGCTCTGGCACGGCGTCGAACGCAACGCTGGTCAGGTCGATCGTGAAACCGAACAGACCTTCGAGCGCGCACAGCCAGTCATTCAACGCGTCGGCGACATGCATGAGCGCAGCCTCGCCGCGTGCGTCGATCACCGACGGCGCGAGTTCCGGCAGCAGCGCGCCGGCGTCGCATGCGGCGCTGAATGGCGCCTGGCCCGCGAAACCGGACACCCGCAGCGGATAGGACGCGCGGCACGGCTCGAACTGCAGCGTGAAGCTGCGCGTGCCCACCGACACCGCGTGTGGACTGCCGAAGTGGCGGATCGCCAGGTTGGTGCGCTCGGCGTCCGCGAGCGCGACCGTTTCCATGTCGTGCCAGAGCGTCACACCGCCTCCCGCACGAATGAACGCCGGACGACACGGACTGGGCGCGGTTTGGGTGGCGATGACGTGGGCGACGTGGGCGACGTGGGCGATGTCGCTGATGTCGCTGATGTCACGGATGTCTGCGATGTCTGCGATGTCTGCGATGTCTGCGATGTCTGCGATGTCTGCGATGTCTGCAATGGCTGCAATGGCTGCAATGGCTGCAATGGCTGCAATGGCTGCATTGGCGAAGGCGAAGGCAACATCGGCGCTGCCAACGGCGCCGCGAGCACGGCCAACGTCTGTCGCACGCCCTGCTCGATCGTGTCGAGCGCCGTACGGCCCGAACCATCGGCGAAGTCATACTCGCGCAGCACCGCCGCCACGCTGTCGCGGATCCCACGCTCCAGCGCCCGCAACTGCACTTTCAAGCCGGCGTCGATCACGCCGGACTCGGTTTCGACGACGCACGAGCGAGCCGGCAGTCCCGCATCGGCGAGCACGCTGCATAGCGGCGCGCCGAGGTCCTGCTCGAGGGCGGCGATCAGGCGCACCGCGTCATCGAACTCGGCCGGTGCCACGCGGACCGACACAAGCCGCTGCGACTGCGCGACCGTAATCGAGCGGCGCAATTGATGCTTCAACGCGGCCGACGGCGGCAGTTCGCCGACAATGTCGCTCACCGCGCCGAGCACGATCTGCGTGAGCCTCTCTTCGAGACGATGGGCGGCGAATGCCACCGCGCTCGTGCGTCCGACATGTTCGCGCAGCGCTGCCGCCGTGCCGGCCGCGTGGCCATGACGCCACGCGCGGCGCTTGAGTTCGCGCACCCGCGTGCCGAGGCGGCGGCGCTCGTGTGCCGCCTCCGCTGCACGGTCGGCATCGACTGCGCGCAGGCCGTCGAGCGACGCCAGTTCATGCGCGCTCAGATGTCCGTCCGATTCGATGCGCCAGGCACCCAGTCGACATATCAGCATGGATGCGCTCCCATCAGACGGCGCGCCTCGGCGACCAGCTCACGCGCTTCGGCGGAAGATAAATTGCTCACGCGATAACGCGACGCGGTTTCCGACATCTCGCGCGGCAAGCGCAGGCTCCACCAGAATGCGTAGCGCGAGTCGGCGGTGGCTTCGAGCGCGACTGCGAGGCCGACTGCCGTCATGTCGCGCCGGCTGAATAGCGACGGCGCCGGTTCGACGAGCAGATCGGCAGTCTGCGCACGCGGGTGCCGCTGAATCGCACCGAGCAGGCGCGGCGCAATTCCCGCCGCAAAGGCGGCACGAGCCTGCGCGGCGACCACGCGGCGCAGCGAAGGCGCGAACGCAAGCGCGGCGACGATCCGGCACAGCCGCGCGCAAGCCGGCCGCGGCCAGATCGGCAGCGCGGGCGGCACGTCGGCCAGCGCCACCTGAACCAGTTGCGGATAGCTTCCAAACAGAAACGCATGCGCGATGCGCGCGGTACGTTCGTCGCGGATCGGCTTGCCGTGTTCGAGCCAGCTGTGATGCGCCCAATAGGCCGGCGCACAGGTGTAGGCGCGCCTCATGCCTGGCCTCCGGCGTGCCTGGCGCGCTCCGAACGCGCACTTGTGTCCGACACTTCGGCGCCCTTCTTCGGCTTGAACCATGTGCGCCTTCCCGAGCGCCACAGCCAGATCGAGCCGCTCATCAGCGCCACGAGCAAGGCCAGCACGCCCAGCATCGCCGTGGCACGCGACGGCGTATAGCCGGCGCTCTGCGCGCAAGTCGTCGCGGCGACCGCGCCCGCTGCACTGGCGACGCCGTCATCCGCCGCGCAGTCGGCGGGAAGGGTCAGCACCGGCGTGACCGCGACGAGCGTCAGCGATACGCGTGCCGGCGTCAGCCCTTCGACACCGCCCGCGACCAGCGCGCGAATCCGGTCGCGCATCGGTTCGAGGTTGTAGTCGCTGCGATAGCGCATCATCACGGAAGCCGACGGCAGTGTGTCCTGCGCCGGATCCATGGGATCCTTTTCCGGCAGCACGATATGCACGCGCGCCAGCAGCACGCCGTCCATTTTTTCGAGCGTCTCGGAGATTTCCTGCGAGAGCCCGTACACGTAGCGGACGCGGTCTTCCTCAGGGCTCGAAATGAGTCCCTGGCGGCTGAACAGTTCACCGAGATTCGGGTGGCCGCCGCGCGGCAGCGCATAAGCGCTCGCCAGTTCGGTGGCGACCACGGCATCGGCGTCGTCGACCGAGATGTTCCAGGTGCGGTCGGGGTTGCGCTCCTTGTAGCCGTTGATGCCGTGATGGCTCAGCGCGGCGACGATATGGTTCGCCTGGTCCTCGTCCAGGCCTTCGAAAAGCGAGGTTCTGCAGCCGACGAGGAGAAGCAGCACCGGCAGCAGGATCAGGGCGCGGCGCATCATTTTTGCGTCAGATTGTCGATCGCGTGGCTGATCTTCTCGGCGACGTTCGTCACGAATTGCACCCGCACGTTGAAATTAATCATGTCGGCCTGCAAGTCCAGCATCTGCAGGGTCGATAAGCTGCCGGATGCGCGATGATGCAGGTGTTTGGTCACCTCGTGCTTCGATGCGTCGTAGCCGTCCTGCAGGTCGTTCAGCAAACGCTCGTACATCGGGTGTGCGTCGCCCGACCCGAGAGTGAGCTGGGGAGTGGCGGCAGGCATGGCGGACCATGCATCGACTGGCGCCGGCAACGGAGTAAAAGAATTGGTAGTCGTGTCAATGGCCGCCTCGAATAGTTAGTCGTTCAATCGTTGAAAACAAAGCCGCGCCGTGCGTAGTCTGTGCAGCGCGCGCGGCACGGGTGTAAGGCGCGCATTCGGGTAGCTTCAGCAACGCCGTTGCCATCGAAAACGCATTAGGATCCTCGTCGTTTGGCACCGCCATCAGCGTTCGTGTGCCGAGTGCGTAATGACCTTCAGCCAACTGGCACGCACCCAGCCATGCGCATGCCACCGAGCTGTCCGGCGCGAGATCCACCGCCCGACCGAGCAGCCGGGAGGCAGCGCGATAGTTCGCCTGATTGAGTTCCACCAAGCCAAGCCCGATATACGGGAAGGCGCGCTGCGGATACAACAATCCCAACCGCCCGAACAGAAAGCGCGCCTCGTCGAAACATCGATGAGCACAGGCATAGTGGCCAATCGAAATGAGTAGTTGCAACGTGTCGTCCTGCATCTGCAATAGCTCCGGAAGACGCCGCGAGGGCGCCTTCGCACCGCTTTTTTAGGAGGTCTTAAGTGCGCCCGCGGCCTCAGTTGCCACGTGACCAGCGTCCGAGATCATGTTGATAGCCAGCGAATGAGTTGTCTGGACGTCCGACAATGCCGCCTGCGCGTCCATCATGGAGGCAGGACCCGGAGCGCCGCCTTGTCCGCCTTGCGCGCCTTGTCCACCTTGCGCGCCCTGCCCGCCCGCCTGCGTCGCTTGTTGCGAATCGGCTTTAGCCGCGTTCGCCGCTGAATTAAACTTATCGACTGACTTCAGATAAAGCTCCTTGACTAGGTTTTTAACGCTGTCGACCTTAAAGTCGCCGCTAAAAGAACCGTCCCCACCACCGCCATTGCGGTTAAATACCGAGTTGACGCCACCGCCGCCTGCGGTGTGGGGATTGATACCCGGGTTCGGTTGGACCAGCGGATTTACACCATTCATGATTTCTCTTCCTTAAGGTTGTCGCGCGCATTTGCGAAGTTCACACTTCGCTCCACAACTTGCCGAGCCGCGTGCAAACACTCGACAAGCAAAACCAGTTCTTTTTGCAACTCCCGTGAAGCAGTTGGCATTGCGCTGTTCAGGCAGCCGATCTCATGCGTCAGGCGGGCGACGAGTTCTTCTCGACCGGCCCCTCCGGGTTCAGCGAGCCTCTCCTCGATAGAAAGCTCGCCAAATGAACCCGGCGTACTTCTAACGGCATCTTTCCGTGTCATGGGCGGTACTCATAAAAAATTCGTAGATCGAACCATCGTCGAGCGTCACCTCTGCCGCACAGGCCGAGATCCGCGTGATTCTCCCGACAGGCAATCGCGCACCGGCGAAATAGCGCTGACCTTGTGCATCGGTCAGCCAGGCCGCGTGACTGCCGGCGAGAAGATTCATTCCCAGTGCCTCGAGAGGCACGCGCACCTTTCCACCCTCCAGCGAGTGGCCGGGGAACGTGAGCTCGCGCAGCCCTTCGATCTCGGCGCGCGCCAGCCTCGCGACACGTGCGTAGTCCCACGACTCAGGCGACACGAACCCCGGCGCGCCAGGCAGTACCACGGTGAACGCACCCGGCTCGGCGGCCCGCACCTCGGCGCCGCGGTAATAGCGCGCGAGAAAATCGCCGACCTGGTCCTGCAATTGCGAAAGCACGATCACGCGCATGACCGGCGCCCGCTGCCGTGACCACGCCCGCGCGGTCAGCGCGGACAGATCCGCGGGCGACTGCACGTAGCCCTCGTAGACGAGCGCGCCGGACTTCGGATCGGGATGCGTCTTAACCAGCCGGAACGTGTCGTCGATGCGCGGTGCGTGCGGCCTGCCCGTCATCGGATTCGACGTGATCCACGCAAGCAGCGCGAAGGCGACCGGCGCCGCAAAGACCGTCGCCTTCGCAACGGGCGACGCGTCGGACCAGCGTTTCGCGCAATAGGCGAGCGGCGCATGGCGCAATAGATAGGCGCGCTCGGCGTGGCCCGCCATCGTCGGAGT